>CASEBP010000001.1 GCA_949285275.1 uncultured Oscillospiraceae bacterium
CCCTTGCTGAGGTTACCAATGCCGAGTATGATCACAAGGACGAGGGCTTCTATTTCAAGACTCGCACCCTCGGCAGCTATGTGATTTCCGACATGGAACTGGAGCTGAAGAATTCCTCCAAGCCGGATCAGGACAGCAACAAGGATGATGTTCAGGTGGTAGCCCCTGTCACCCCCGTCAACCCCGGTACCGGTGCAGTTGCCTGATTCCAAGGCAGAAGGAAAGCCGCCGCGAAACGCAGCTGATGCGTTTCGCGGCGGCTTTCTGTTACATCCGAAAGCGGTATCCTGCACCCCAGACTGTTTCGATATACTGGGGATGACTGCTGTCCTCCTCGATCTTTTCCCGGATACGATTGATATGAACCGTGACCGTTGAGGCGTCGCCGAGCGAATCAAATCCCCAGATCCGTTCGAGAAGTTCCTCCTTGGAAAAAACGATGTTGGGATTCTGCGCCAGGAAGAGCAGCAGCTCAAAGCCCTTATTGGTCAGGGCGACCTCCCGGTCGGCGACAAAAACCCGGCGCGCCGCCGGCTGGATTCGAAGGGCGCCACAGCGGATGCCATCCTGTTCACGCTGTTGTTCGCCGATCGCCGTCAGACGTTCATAGCGGGCAAGGTGGGCGTTGACCCGGGCCACCATCTCCGAAGGGGAGAAGGGCTTGACGATGTAGTCATCGGCGCCGAGGCCCAGACCACGGATTTTATCGATTTCTTCCTTTTTGGCGGTCACCATGAGGATCGGGATCTGGCTTTCCCGGCGCAGGGTCCGGCAGATTTCAAAGCCGTCGATTTCCGGCAGCATGACGTCGAGCAGCAGGAGGTCGAAGTTTCCTTCCCGCGCGGCCTGCAGCCCCTCACGGCCGTTGGAAATGACGGTCACCTCAAAGCCGGAGATCTCGAGGTAATCCCGTTCCAGTTCGGCGATGCTTGCGTCATCTTCGAGAATCAGGATTTTTTTCATGGTGTTTCCTCCCTGTTGAACAGAATTTGGATCGACAGTCCGTTGTGGCTGCAGGCGCTGATGCTTCCGCCATGCGCCTCGATGATTCGGCGGACGATTGCCAGACCCAGCCCGCTGCCTTCGCCGGGGTTGGTTCTGGCTTTGTCTCCGCGGTAAAAGCTTTCAAACAGCCGGGAAAGGTCCTCTTCACCGACGCCGGGTCCGTCGTCCGAAATGGTAACGACGGCACGGCCGCTTTCGGCGGTGAGACGGACGGTGCTGATGCCCGTATCTCCCCGGCGGTATTTGACACTGTTTTCCAATAGGTTTTCCAGGACCTGCCGCATCTGCTCGGCGTCAAGCGGAACGGTTACCGGAGATGCTTCTTCCGTCTCAAACCGGACGGTCTGCCCTTTGGATGCGTACTCTTCGCGCACATCTTCGCAGTATTTGCACAGAAAGTTTACCAGATCGACCGATTCGAAGCGGAAGGGAAAGTGTCCGGTCTCCAGCTTGGAGAGCAGGAAAAGGCGGTCGACCAATAGATCCATTCCCCGTACCTTGTGATAGATCATGTTGAGATAGTGGGCCTGTTTTTCAGGGGTGGAGGCGATCCCGTCCCGCAGTCCTTCCACATACCCCTGAATCGCCGTCAGTGGGGTCCTCAGGTCGTGGGACATCTCCGCAATAAATTCACGGCGTTCCTCTTCGTAGCGCAACTGCTGTTGGACCGAGTCGCTCAGGCGTTGCCGCATCGCGTCAAAGTCCTCAAAAACGCCGCTGAATTCATCCCGGCGGTTGTAGGAAATCGAAAAGTCGAGGTTGCCGTCCCGAATTCGCCGTGCGCTGTCGCTCAGCGCCGCGAGAGGAATGAGGACCCGTCGGGAGACGCGGGATGTAAGCAGCATGTTGCTGGCGGTGATGATCAACAGAAAGGCAGCCAGGACCAGCAAAAAATACCGTTGCAGAATCTGGCGGAAGGTACTGCCGAGGGTGCCCGCCATTTCGACCGAACTGTTGACGGCGGTCAGGGTGACCGGGGTGCCGTCAATCAGCACCGAGTCCTGAACGACGGCGATCTTTCCAATGGCCAGGATTAGCGGTTGATCCAGTCGGGAAAAGGGGCGGGGGATACGGCGGATTGCCTCAACGTCCTCCTGTGTCAGGTTGGAAGCGACGATGGCGCCGTTCCGGACCAGCTGAAGATGGAATTCGATGCCATTTAAGCGGTCCATCAGTATCGAGAGGGAATCTTCTTGATCTTCGCTTCCCGCTTCCTGCAGGTAATAGGTGATGAGATCCCGTGCAACGGTCACGCTTTCCTGATTTTCGCCGAGATCGCCGATAGTTCCATGATTGTATAGGACCAGAATACCGGCGGTTGCGCCGACAATCAGCAAAATCAGGATGGCGGGGATCAGCAGCATCAGCAGGTTGGAAATGGCAAGCTGTCGTTTGATGGTAATGGAGATCTCCCCCTCGTCATTTTTCCTCATTATACCGGATCCTTGGAGGCTTTTCTACCCCCAGAATTTTAACAAACGAAAAAAGCGCTTCATTCGGCGATCTAAATCGCCGAATGAAGCGCTTGGGGAATGGGGTTAGACCAGGGCGAAGGAAAACTCGGCCGATACAGCCAGCTCTCCGTTAACGGTTCCCTTTCCGCTGGCAAAGCGGAAGGGACCCTTTTCCTTGAGGATGCGGCATTCGATCACCAGTGTATCACCGGGAAGAACCTTGCGGCGGAACTTGACCCGGTCCAGACTGGTAAAGTAGGGGAGGGTCCCCTGCCGGCAGGCGGGATCCCCTGCGAGAAGCACACAGCAGGTCTGCGCCATCATCTCGCACAGCAGAACCCCGGGAACGACCGGGCTTCCGGGAAAGTGTCCCTGCAGGAACCACTCGTCCCCTTTCACGGTGTAGCAGCCGCGGGCACTGCCGTCCTCGAGGCGCTCCGCCTCGTCGACCAGGAGCATCGGCTCCCGGTGAGGAAGGATTGCTTTGATTTCTTCTCTGTTCATTTTTTGCCCTCACTGCACCTTGCGGAAGGCGAGGCAAGCGTTGTGGCCGCCGAAGCCCAGGGAAGCCGACACGGCGAGATCGATGTCGGTCCGGCGTGCGGTGTTCGGGATATAGTCAAGGTCACATTCGGGGTCCGGCTCACTGTATCCAATGGTGGGGGGGAGCAGGCCGTTCTTCAGGGCCAGCACCGAGACGATCGCCTCAACCGCGCCGGCGGCGCCGAGCATATGGCCGGTCATCGACTTGGTCGAGCTGATTGCTACCTGATACGCCTTTTCGGGGCCGAAAGCCAGCTTGACTGCCTTGGTTTCGGAGGCGTCGTTGAGCGGGGTGCTGGTGCCGTGGGCGTTGTAATAGACGCGGTCGGTGTCGCAGTAGCCCGCCTGTTCAATCGCCTGACGGATCGCACGGGAGGCACCGCCCGCTTCGGGATCGGGGGCGGTGACATGATGGGCGTCACAGGTGTGGCCGTATCCGGCAACCTCGGCGTAGATCTTGGCACCGCGCGCCTTGGCGTGCTCATACTCCTCGAGAATCAGAACACCGGCGCCTTCGCCCATGACAAAGCCGTCACGGCGTTTGTCAAAGGGACGGCAGGCGGTAGCGGGATCATTGTTTTGGGTCAGCGCCATACAGGTGGTGAAGGCAGCGACGCCCAGCGTGGTGATCGAAGCTTCGGTGCCGCCGGCAATGATGGCGTCGGCCCAGCCGCCGGCGATGGTCCGGTAGGCTTCACCGATGGCGTTGGTGCCGGTGGCACAGGCGGTCACGACCGGGAGACAGGGCCCCTGGGCGTTGAACCGGATTGCCACGTTGCCTGCGGCGAGGTTGGCGATCATCATCGGGATGGTCATCGGAGAGACCCGTCCGGGGCCGCTCTTGAGCAGCTTTTCCTCCTCACGGATCATGGTGGACAATCCGCCGATTCCCGATCCGATATAGACACCGAGCCGCTCAGGATCGCAGACCAGCCCGGAGTCATCCATCGCCTGCTGGGCGGCGGAGATGGCATATTGAGAAAACAGATCGAGCCGTTTGGCAGCCATCTTGTCGACATATTGGGTGATGTCAAAGTCCTTGACCTCAGCGGCAACCTGCGCCTTGTAGCCGGAGGCATCGAAATGGGTGATCGGGCCGATGCCGGATCTTCCGTTGGACAGGCTCTCCCAGAAAGCCGGAATGTCGTTCCCTACCGGGGTTACGGCGCCGAGGCCGGTAATGACGACTCGTTTCATATTGCGGTTCTCCTCTCTAAACAACAGCTCGTGCGGCCGCCATAAACTCGTGGTACAGCGTTTCGAAGAGCTGATGTACCGTTACAATGCCTTCGACGCGGTAGCCGTTGGCACCGATGAAGGCGAATCCCTGATCGAGTTTCCCCTTGCAGGCGGCCAGCAGCGCCGCCGAGATACAGTAGGGGGAGTTCTCCACTTTGCAGGTAGTGATGCAATGCCAGGGACAGGTTTTCGGACAGGTTTCACCGGCTTTGGCGCGCCGGAGAAAATCGTTATCGATTGCACGCCCGGGCATTCCCACCGGGCTTTGAATGATGGTGATATCCTCCTGCCTGCAGTTGACATACGCCTGTTTAAAGGCGGGGGAGGCGTCGCACTCTTCAGTGGCGACGAAGCGGGTTGCCATCTGCACCGCTGAAGCACCCAGCGAAAGGATGCGGCGGATATCGGCGCCGGTGAAGACGCCGCCCCCCGCGATCAGCGGGATCGGGTGCCCCGCCTTCTGTTCGAGTTCATCGAGAGCGGGACGGACCTTTCCGACAAGGGAATCGAGGGAATATTCCGGATCGTCGATCTGGGCGCGGGAAAATCCCAGATGACCGCCCGCCATCGGCCCTTCCAGCACAAAGGCGTCGGGAATCCGGCGGTATTTTTCCTGCCACCAGCGTGAAATCATCTTTGCCGCCTTGGCCGACGAGATGATTGGAACCAGCGCGGTTGAACCGGAGGCATACTTCGGAAGGTCCAGCGGCAGGCCGGCCCCCGAAAAGATGACATCGATACCGGCTTCCGCCGAGGTTTTGACCATCTCGGCAAAGTCGGACATGGCGGTCATGATGTTGACCCCCAGCATACCGGGGGTAGAAGCGGTGATTTTGGCATGGGCAGCGGCGATCTCCTCCGCGAGAGTTTCGCGGATGGCCTTCTGGTGGTCCTGCTCCGAAGGCCGGCGGAGCATGCCGATTCCCGCGGCGGAGATGATTCCCACGCCGCCTTCATTGGCGACGGCGGAAGCAAGATTCTGCATCGAAATACCGACCCCCATCCCTCCCTGGACGATCGGGACGGGCGCGCGAAATGAGCCGATCACAAGCGGCGGAAGATGAAAATCAAACATGAGATTCTCCCTTCTGATCGCGGGCAGTTACATTGCCAGCCCGCCGTCCATCCGGATGACTTCACCGGTCATATAACCGGCCGGGTCGCTGCAGAGGAAGCAGGCAAGCGCGGCGATTTCCTCCGGCTTTCCCATCCGCTTCATCGGGACAGAGGAGAGAGCCGCTTCAATCGCCTTGTCGGACAGGGCGGCAGTCATATCGGTTTCAACAAAGCCGGGGGCAATCGCGTTGCAGGTGATTCCCCGCGCCGCGAGCTCCCGGGCAACCGATTTGGTCAGACCGATCATACCGGCCTTGGCAGCGGAGTAATTGGCTTGACCGGCGTTGCCCATCAGGCCGGATACCGAAGAAATGTTGACGATTCGTCCGAAGCGGCGCTTGACCATTGATGCGCTGCAGGCGCGGGTCATCAGGAAAGCGCCGCGCAGGTTGGTCGAAAGGACCGCATCGAAGTCCTCATCCTTCATCCGCAGCATCAGGCCATCCCGGGTGATACCAGCGCAGTTGATCAGGAAATCAACCCCACCCCACCCGGCAATCAGCTCGTCGCAGACCTGCTTAACCTGCGCCGAATCGGAGACGTCGCAGCGCCGGGCGATAATCTCCCCGCCCGCTTCACAGGCGAGGGAGACCGTCTCCTCGGCGGCGGCCTGGTTGCCGGCGTAGAGAATGGCGACACGGGCGTGCTGCGCGGCAAGGGCAAGGGCGATGGCCCGTCCGATGCCGCGGGAGCCGCCGGTTACGATGGCAGTTTTTCCGGTGAACATCGCGTCAGACCCCTTTCAGCGTTTCCATCGCCTTCCCCAGCGACTCGGCGTCCTCGACGTTGACGATGACCGCTTCGGGAAGGGTCTTCTTGACAAATCCGGACAGAGTTTTCCCGGCGCCGACCTCCACAAAGGTGGTGAAGCCGTCGGCCCAGAGCCGGCGCAGCGTCTTCTCCCAATAAACCGGGCTGACCAGCTGACGGGCCGGCATCTCGCGGTCGGCTCCCTCATAGGGGGCGGCAGTCGCATTGGCATAAACCGGGATGGCAGGGGCCTCCATCGGGAGGTTGGCCAGAACCTGGCGCAGGCCATCCGAGGCACTTTGCATGAAGGGGGAGTGGAAGCCGCCGCTCACGGCGAGCGGAACGGCCCGTCCTCCGGCGGCCTTGACCGCAGCGGCGAGCGACTCCTTCTTGGAGCGCAGCGTCGCAGCGACGATCTGACCGGGACAGTTGAAATTGATCGGGTAGCTGTCTCCCTCCCGTTCGCAGACCTCGACGACCTGCTCGGGGGAGAGCTTGAGGATGGCGACCATACCGCTCTGGCTTTCTTCCGACGCGGTATTCATCAATTTTGCGCGTTCGCAGACCAGCGTGAAGCCGTTTTCTGCGGAGAAGGCGCCCGCAAAGGTCAGCGCCGCTACCTCGCCGAGAGAAAATCCGGCGACAGCATCGGGGTGAATCCCCGCTTCACGCAGCGCCTCAGCGGCAGCGAGATCGACGCAGTAGAGGCAGGGCTGGGTGTTGATGGTGACGGCAAGTTCCTCGGCAGAGCCTTCAAAGCACTGGGCCGAGGTGCCGGGACGGATCGAGTCGGCCAGGGAGAAGACAGCGGCGGCAGCGGGCGAAGCCTCACAGAGAGACTTGCCCATGCCGGTGTACTGCGAACCCTGTCCGGCGAACAAAAAGGCTACTTTACCCATTTGGTAGCACCTCGCAGAATTTCCTCAGTTTCGGTCATCATCTCCCGGATGATGTCGGCGCAGCTCTGCTCCTTATGCATCATCCCGGCAATCTGGCCGGACATAAAGGTGCCGTGCTCGAGATCGCCCTCCTGAACTGCCTTGCGAAGGGCGCCGACTCCCATCGCCTCAAGTTCGGCGACCGGGACGTTGGAATCGGCCTCCAACATCATCAGCTTGCGGGAGAAGGGGGTCTTCAGGCAGCGCACCGGATGGCCGAGCCGTTTGCCGGTGGCGACGGTGTCGATATCCTTTGCTTTGAGGACCCGCTGTTTGTAGACGGGATGGACGTTGCATTCGTAGGCGGTCAGGAAACGGGTTCCCATCTGCACGCCGATGGCGCCGAGCATCAAGGCGGCGGCCATGCCGCGCCCGTCGCCGATTCCACCTGCCGCGATGACCGGAAGGTCAACCGCGTCGATCACCTGGGGGACGAGCGCCATAGTGGTCAGTTCTCCGATATGCCCACCCGATTCACAGCCCTCGGCAATGACCGCCGAAGCACCGCTGCGCTCAGCCATTTTTGCCAGCGCAACCGAGGCGACAACGGGAAGAACGGTGATTCCGGCTTCCCGCCAGGCAGGCATATATTTAGTGGGGCTGCCCGCACCGGTGGTGACGATCTTGACCCCTTCCTCGACAACGACCTGTGCAACCTGGTCGGCGAAGGGGCTCATCAGCATGATATTGACGCCAAATGGACGATTGGTCATCGATTTGGCTTTTCTGATCTGATTTCTCAGCCACTCGGCATCGGCGTTCATCGCTGAAATCAGTCCCAGTCCGCCGGCGTTGGAGACGGCAGCGGCGAGATCCGCATCGGCGACCCAGGCCATACCACCCTGGATAATAGGCGCTTCGATGCCCAGCAGCTCACAAAGCGGTGTCTTAATCATAGTGTTACGCCTTCGCCTGCTGCAGGCTCTCGATATAGGCGACCAGGCTCTGGACGTCGACGAGGCTCTCGTTCATCTCGAGCTCGAGGTCAAACGCCTCCTCGAGGTTCATGATGACCTCGACGATATCAAGCGAGTCGAAGCCCAGCTCTTCAAAGGTGGTTTCCATTTTGATTTCAGAAGGATCGATTTCCTTGTACTCGGCAAGAACCTTGGCGACAGTTTCAAAGTTATTCATGACAGAATTCTCCTTTTCAATAAAAATGACTTTCTCTCTATACTAAACCGCGCAATGCGCGGAGTAAGCACGATCAATCGGCGTCCCAGCGAATGACCGCCGAAGCACTGGTCAGTCCGGCACCGAAAGCACACATGGCAAGCAGATCGCCTTTTTTCAGCTTGCCCTGTTCGCGGCTTTCATCGAGCAGAATCGGAATGCAGGCGGCAGAGGTATTGGCGAGCCGGTCGATATTGATCAGGAAACGCTCCGGGGGAATCTTCATCTTGGACATCGCGAATTCGATAATCCGCAGGTTGGCCTGATGAGGAAGAACCCAGCTGATCTCCTCCTCTGCGACGCCAGCTTCGCGGATGGCGTGCCGCAGGCCGCGGCACATGGCGGTTACCGCGAACTTAAAGACCTCCTGTCCGTCCATGACGGCATAACTTTTCGCACCCGTCGCCCGTCCAGGGAGGTTGCCGCGGGTGGCCGGGACGTAAAGAACCTCAGCACGTCCCTGGGTTTGGAGCAGAAGAGAGCGCAGCCCATCGCCTGGCCCGAGGATGACGGCGCCGGCGCCATCTCCGAAGAGGACGCAGGTGGAGCGGTCGCGCCAATCCATCAGCCGGCTCATCGCCTCGGCGGCCACCACGAGAATCCGCTTGGCCTTGCCGCGGGCGAAATAGCCGTCGGCAACATCCAATGCAAAGAGAAAACCGGGGCAGGCGGCGCTGATGTCAAAGGCAGGACAGGAAGCGCCGAGCGCTTCCTGCACCGTGCAGGCGAGGGAAGGGGTGATGTAATCGCTGCTGATGGTAGCACAGAGGATCAGATCAAGGTCTGAGGCCTCCACGCCGGCGCGTTGCATAGCGTTGCGTGCTGCCTGGGCGGCGAGATCGGTCAGCGACTCCTCCATACAGACATAGCGCTGCGCGATGCCGGTACGGGAGCGGATCCACTCGTCGGTGGTGTCGACAAAGCGGCAGAGCTGCTCATTGGTCAGAACGGTCCTGGGCAAAGCCCGGCCGGTGGAAAGAATCGAAAAACTCATGGATATGACTCCTTGTGTCTGTCGTTATTCTTGATATAGCGCCGTTCGATTGGGGCAATATGGTCGCGGTACTGCTGCTCAAAGAATTTGTTGAGCTTTTCCATTCCGGAGAGCAGTTGGATTCGCTCCTCCGGGGAAAGCTCCCGAGTAATTGCACGGACCATATTTTCATGGAAATAGGCAAAAAGGGCGTAGGCTTTGCGTCCCTGACGGGTCATATGGATATAGACCACCCGTCCATCCTGCTCTGAGCGCTGGCGCAGGACGCATCCTTTGGCAACCAGCCGGTTGACCGCGGCACTGACCGAGGGTTGGGTGATGTTCAGCGCCTGTGCGATCTGCTTGACGGTACAGCGTTTTCCCGCACTTTTCCCGATAACCTCCAGCAGATGCATCTCGCTGCCGGTGACGTTGAGCTCTCCGATCCGTTGCAGAAATTGGTTCTCAATCTTGACGGTATAGCGGTATGCAGTCAGCAGCGTGTCATCCAGTTTCCGGGAAAACTCATCCATCCGGGCGCCTCCAGTCTTGAGCGGGGAAATAATTAGATTGCCTAACTAATTATAGGACCCTCTTTCCATGTTGTCAAGAAATGGAGGGATAGTTTATAGAAAATTCACAACTGCCCTGCTAAACCGGAAAGGTGTCTTGTCATCCTGAGATAAAAGGTGTATAATAGCGGCACTGCCATGACGGCAGATTGATTTTAACTGTGAAACGGAGAAAAGGATGCCAGCCACGGGGATACGGCGCCAGAATGCGCGGCGCATCAAAAAAATGAAAGGTGCCGTGCCGATTCTTTTGCTGTTGCTGGTGATGACCACCGGCTGCGCCATGCTGTGGGCGGCGTCCGGGCGAATGGGACTGGCAGACCGGGCAATTCTGGCCTTTGCCGATCCCGACCCCAGAGCCCAGCGGCTGTATGAGTGGCCGTGGGTGGCTTTTGGCAGCGAGAACGGGACGGACAGCCTGTCCTATCGGATCCGCAACCGGATTGAGCTGCCGGGCGGGGAGACCGGAGAGGTTCGGATCGATCTGGGAAGCCCGCTGAAAAACAGCTGCCTGCTTCGGGCCGAGATTCTGCTGGAGGAAGGCGGCACCTTCTTTGAAAGTGGCCTGCTGACGCCGGGTACCCAGATCAGAACCGCGCGGATACAAACCGATCTCGAGCCGGGAGAATATGCGGCAACCGCCTGGTTTTACGCAGTGGACCCCGAGGACCTGAACGAAATGGGCCGGGTCAGCGAACCGATCCGGATTGTAGTGTCATCTTGACCCACCGGATTGTGGCACCCGGATGATCGCCCCACCGGGGCAGACTATGCGAAATGGAGCCGATAGCAATGATCGACATCAAAAATGAGCGCAATCTCACGATGCTCACCGATTTCTATGAGCTGACGATGGCCAACGGATATCTCCTCAAGGGAATGCAGGACCGTCAGGTCGTTTTTGACATGTTCTTCCGCAAGATTCCCGATGGGGGCGGCTATGCGATTGTAGCCGGGCTGGAGCAGCTGATGCAGTATCTGGATAATCTGCAGTTCTCGCAGGAGGATATCGCCTTTCTTCGCAGCAAGAACACCTTCTCGGAGGAGTTCTTGGACTATCTGAGCCATTTCCGGTTCAGCTGTGATGTCTGGGCGATTCCCGAGGGAACCCCGGTCTATCCGCAGGAACCGCTGGTCGTGGTCAAGGGACCGGTGATCCAGGCGCAGCTGGTGGAGACGATGGTACTGCTTTCGCTGAACTATCAGTCGCTGATCGCGACCAAGTCGACCCGTATGAACCGGGTGGCGGAGGGCCGTGCCATCATGGAATTTGGTTCGCGCCGGGCCCAGAGCTACGATGCGGCGATGCTGGGGGCGCGTGCGGCCTACATCGGCGGATGTAGCTCGACTGCCTGTGTCATTGCTGATCAGTATTACAACATTCCCGCCGTTGGAACGATGGCCCACAGCTGGGTACAGCTTTTCCCCGACGAGTATGCAGCATTTCAGGCCTACGCTGAGATCTACCCGGACAACTGCACGCTGCTGATCGATACTTATGACGTTCTCAATTCCGGCGTGCCCAATGCGATCCGCTGCTTCAACGAGGTGCTGCTGCCCAAGGGCTTCCGCCCCAAGGGGGTCCGGATCGACTCGGGGGATATTGCCTACCTTTCGAAGAAGGTGCGGCGGATGCTCGACGAGGCCGGCTTCCCCGACTGCAATATCGTTGCGTCCAATTCGCTTGACGAATATATCATCCGCGACCTCATCCTGCAGGATGCAAAGGTCGATCTGTTCGGGGTGGGGGAGAATCTGATCACCAGCCGCTCCGAGCCGGTGTTTGGCGGCGTGTATAAGCTGGTGGCGGTCGAGGAGGAGGACGGACATCTCGCGCCCCGCATTAAGATCAGCGAGAGTCCTGAAAAGATCACTACACCGGGATTCAAGAAGCTCTACCGTCTTTATGACCGGAAAAGCGGACAGGCCATTGCCGACTATATCACGCTGTTTGAGGAAAAGGTGGATGCCTCCCGGCCGCTGACCATCTTTGATCCCAATGCGGTCTGGAAAAAGAAGACACTGCGGAATTTTGAAGCGGTGGAGCTGCTTGTCCCGATCTATGAGAAGGGAAAACGGGTTTATACCTCCCCGAGTCTGGCAGAGATCCAGCAATACTGCCGGCGGGAGTTGGGACGTACCTGGGATGAGGTCAAGCGGTTTGAAAACCCCCATCGCTACTATGTCGACCTTTCACAGGCGCTTTACACCCTCAAGAGCTCGATGCTCGACGAATCAGAAAGCAGGATCCGGGGGCTGGCGGATCAGAAAAAAGAACCCTGAGAAAAAAGCGCAGAGCAAGCCTCTGCGCTTTTTTTATCAGTCGGTGGCGGGAAGTCTCCCGATATCGCCGATGAGTGCTGCGACGTCCTGCGGGCGGGTGGACCAGCTGGTGCAGAAACGGACGACCGAACCGCCGTCGGTTTTACACCAGAATTCCGACCGGTAGCGTTCATTGAGGAAAGCGAGCTGCCGGTCGCTGAGGATGGGGAACTGCTGATTGGTCTGGGAGGAACCAAACATGGCGATTCCCCGCTGCTCAAACGCTTGCCGGATTTCCAGAGCCTGCTCAACCGCCTGGCGGCAGATCGAGAAGTAGAGTCCATCCTCAAACAAAACGTCGAACTGGATCCCCAGCAGGCGGCCTTTGGCCAGCATGCCCCCGTGACGCTTGATCAGGTAGCGGAAATCCCGCTTGATTGCTTCGTTACGGATGACCACTGCCTCGCCGAAGAGAGCGCCGCACTTGGTGCCGCCGATATAAAAGACGTCGCACAGCTGCGCCAGTTCGGGCAGGGTGAGATCGCAGGCTTTGCTGGCCAGACCATACCCCAACCGTGCACCGTCGAGATAGAGCGGGATGCCGGCGCTCCGGCAGACCGAAAACAGCTCGGTCAGCTCCGCCTTGGAATAGAGCGCCCCCGATTCGGTCGGGAAGGACAGGTAAACCATCCCGGGCTGGACCATATGCTCCCGGGTGGAGCAGAGGCGATCCTCTTCAAGCAGCGTGGCGACCTGACGCGCCGTGATCTTTCCATCGGACGACGGCAGAGTGAGGACCTTGTGCCCGGTGGCTTCGATGGCGCCGGTCTCATGGCAGGCGATATGCCCCTCCTGCGCGGCGATGACCCCCTGGTAAGGGCGCAGGACCGCCGAGATGACCGTCGTGTTGGTCTGGGTACCTCCCACAAGAAAATGGACATCGGCGTCGGGTGCGCCGCAGGCTTCCCGAATCTTTTTTCGGGCGCTGTCGCAGTAGGAATCACAGCCGTATCCGGGGGTGTCCTCCCCATTGGTGTCGAGCATCCGCTGCAGAATCAGCGGATGGGCGCCGGCAAGATAATCGCATTGAAACGAGATCATCATGACCCCTCCATTGTCAGAAAAATTTCATTACAGACGGGCTTCGGGCGCGGGAGCAAGGAGCGGCACCGCGGCGCTGCAGCCCAACCGGTCGGCTCCGAGAAGGAGAAAGCGCTCCATTGCTTCCCGGGTACGGATGCCTCCGGAAGCCTTGATTTTCAGCGGGTACCGGTGGGCGGCGATCTCCGCGGCGAAGAGAGAGACGTCCTGTTCGGTGGCTCCGCCGCTGGAAAAGCCGGTGGAGGTTTTGATATAGTCGGCGCCCGATTCAGCGGCCAGACGGCAGATGGTTCGTTTCTGATTTTCATCCAGCAGGCAGGTTTCGACGATCACCTTGAGGATCTTTCCGTCAGACGCCCTGCGAATGGCAGCCAGCTCTGCAGCGACATAGGAGAGATCCCCTTCGCACAGCGCGCCGATCGGAATCACCAGATCTACTTCATCGGCTCCGTTGGCAATGGCATCCTTCGTCTCAAAGACCTTTACCGCTGTGGAGGCAGCGCCGAGCGGGAATCCGATCACGGTGCAGACCGGGATCCGTCCGCCGAGCAGCTGGACGCAGAGCGGTACGAAACGGGGATTAACGCAGACCGACGCGACCGAGCAGCGAAGCGCATCGCTGCAGAGGGCGGCAATCTGCTGCGTCGTGGCCTCGGGTTTAAGCAGGGTATGATCGACGTGGGAAAGAATTTCGGCGGGGGTCACGGCAAAGCCTCCTCTTCATTTCGAATACATTTTTTGCAGGCGGACGTCTTCCCCCATAAATGGGATAACCCGGAAACCGCCCAGAAGGCGGGAATGCAGCCGTTCGCCGTACCGGCCGGAGATTTCCCCTTCGGTCAGGTTGGTGTTGATGATGGTGGGAAGCCCCCGCAGCTGCCGGGTATTGATCAGATCGTAGAGCACCGAGGTGGAGAAGGCGGTGGTGAATTCACTGCCGAGGTCGTCGAGCACCAGCAGTTCACAGGAGAGCACCGGATCGAGATAATCCTGATACTCCGCGCTGCCCTTTGAGAAGCGTGCGGTTTCCAGCCGGGCCAGCAGCGTGTGAAATGGCAGATACAGCACATCGTATCCGCCTTCGATCACCGTATAGGCAATGGAAAGCGAGAGGTGGGTTTTCCCCAGGCCGGGCTTGCCCATCAGCAGCAGGCTGGGGGAGGAGAGGGAGAAGTCCTGTGCATATTTGACGCAGGTTGAAAGGGTTCTGCTCATGATGGCGCGGGGAGAGACGGCCGGAGAACCGGTTGGCTGCTCCGAATAGTAGCGCAGATCGAAGCGGTCGAAACCGCAGTGTTCGACGGTGGCCTGTGCGCCGAGCCGCTCATACATCAGCTCCTTTTCGAGTTGAACGACACAGGAACACAACCGGCCCTGATTGTTGCCGGTGTCTTGGCAAACCGGGCAGAAATAGTGAGGCTCCAAAACGTCGGGTGCAAAGCCCGCTTCACAGAGCAGATCCGAGAGCTGCTGTTGCTTTTCCAGATTAAACGCACGGATCTTCTGTACCTGCTCCTGCACCTTTTCTCCCGAGAGGACGGCAGCGGCCAGCCGTGCCGATGTGGTGGCGATTTCCCGCTCGATTTCGAGTGCGCGTGGGGCGCGGCGTGAGACGGCGAGCCGCCGTTCCACGGTGTCGGCCACCGCTTTTTCCCGGCGCTGCTCCAGAATCTCCCTGCTTCTTCTGACGATTTCCTGCGGATATGGCATGACAGTTCTCCTAGTCCTTCATAAACTGTTCGAGAATTTTGCGGTTGAGGTCACTTTCACCTCCGGCCGATCCGGCCGGAACTGCAGCGGCAGGTTTGGATTCCCGGCGGGCCTCCTCGACCGAACGGATTCCGTTTTGATGCCAGCTGGCGAGAATCTTATTCAGATAGCCGAACGCCAGTTTCCCGGTTCGTTCCACCGTGATTTCATAGGCGTACTCGATCAGCGGCAGATCAAACTGATACCGGTCGAACCAGGTGGCGATATATTCCCGTTCGCGGGAAGTCAGGTTCCGGTCGGTAATTCCGAATGCGGCCCGGACCTTGCCTTCGTTGGTGCGGCGCAGGAGCAGCCGGTCGACATGCCGGTCGATTCCCTCGTCGTCCACACCATCGGCGATCCAGGAGGCGGCGACCTTCTCGGCGTAGCCCATGCTGGGCCGTCCGATCAGGATGCAGTAGTTGATGAGGGTGAGGATGTAGTGAGGGCTCAGCGAATAAAAGGAATAAAGGGCGACCAGTACATCCAGATCGGCGGAGGTCAGAAGCTTGCCAAGCAGCGACTGCAACTCCCCGACGAGGTCGCTGAGCGTTTTGTCCCCTTCGACCAGAGCGACCGCCTCATCGCGGGGATATCGCGGACGCTGCGGCGCGACAGCCGGAAGGGCCGGGGCAGGAGGCGGATTGGGTGCCTGAGATGCGGCAGAATTGTCGGGGGATACCGGCGTCTCCTCTCCTTCGCTGCGGCAGAGCACGCCGCTTTCGACCCAGTAGGCCAGAGCGTCCGACACTTCGGAGACCGGCTGACCGAGACGCTTGGCAATGGCTGCAGGATCCCCAAATGTTTCGGGATCCCGCAGCAGCAGCAGCAAGCATTTAAGCGCTACGCCACTGCACAGCTTGATATGCCGGTCGGCGATATCGGAGGGGACGGCAAAAACCTGCCGCCAGAGGGTGGGATTGACAGAAAATGACAAATGGAATTCCTCCTGTGGATCAGAAAGCGGGCCGCCGGACAGATCCGGGGCGGCCCGAAAAAAGTCACAAAAAAGAAGGATTGGATCAAATTAAGTATAGCATGGATCGCGGAAATTTACCACCCTTATACTGGCTGCA
>CASEBP010000002.1 GCA_949285275.1 uncultured Oscillospiraceae bacterium
GGTTTTCTCTACAATATGGTGCGGATCATGGCCGGCACGCTGCTGGACCTTTCGCAGGGCAGGATTGCGCTGGGGGAGATCCCTGCCATCCTCGAAAGCCGCGACCGCGCCCGCGCCGGCATCACCGCGCCGGCCTGCGGGCTGATTCTCGAGCGGGTTTTCTACCCGTGGGATCCGCCCGAGCCGCCGCTGGGCGGCTCAATCCGACGCTGAAGGGAGGGGAACACGATCGCACGGACCACCGATTTTGAAAAGGAACGCCGCCGTTATGCCCGCCGCAGGACGGTGCGGCGGCTGCTGGCGGTGACGGCCTGTACCGCGCTGGGGATCCTGATCTATGCGCTGCGGATCGATATCGCGTCGCAGGGGATCGGGGTGGTGCTCTCCGACCTGGTCGCGTCGGTCATCGACAACACCGGCTATCCGATCGCCCTCGAGAGCGAGCCGCTCCAGCTGACCTCGACCGGGAAACGCCCGGTGGTGGTCACTGAGACCGGGCTGACCGTCTGCAATTCGGCGGGCAAGACGGTCATCGAGGAGCGGACGGCCGGACAGAACGCCGTCGCGGTCAGCGCCGGACGGTATCTGCTGTGCTATCTGCGGGGCGGCTATGAGCTGTGGCTGCGCTCGGGGGAGACGCTGCTCTTCACCCAGCAGTTCGACCAGCCGATCTACACTGCCGCGCTGGCCGAGAACGGGGTAATCGCCGTCTCGACGGCGGCGGTGGGGGACCAGTCGCAGGTGGTTGTCTATGATTCGTCCTTCGAGGAGTGCTTTGTCTGGCGGTCGTCCGACCGGGTAATCCATGCGCTGGCGCTCAACCCCGCCGGGACCCGGCTGGCGGTCGGCGGGGTGGAGTATGCCGGGGGGGTGCTCTCCTCCGCCTTTTCGGTCTTCGAGATCGCCGACGCCGCCGCCGAACCGCGCTGCGAGGTACTGCTCGAGGATGAGCTGCTGCTGGCGATGGCTTTCACGGGCGAGGACCCCGCCACGGTAGTCACCGACCGGGCGGTCCACAGCATTGCAGCAAATGGCGATCGCCGCGGCACCTATTTTTATGAGGGGATGCCGCTGGCCGCCTTCGCCATCGACCGGGAGCGGGGGGTACTGCTGGCGTTGGGCGATTACGCCGCGTCCCACAATCTGACGCTGGTGCGGCTCGACCGGCAGGTCCGGGAGACCGCCACGGGCCTCTGCGACCAGCGGGTAAAGAGCCTGCACTTCTACGGCGAGGAGGCGCTGGCCTTTGTCGGGGAGCGGGTGCTGCGCTATTCCGCCGGTCTCGAGCGGCAGGGCAGCATCGAAACCCCCGACGCGCTGTGTTGTACCGTGATTGGCAGCCAGCTCTACTACGCCACGATGAACCGGCTGGACCGGGCGCCGATCCGCTGAGTTTTTTTCAAAGGAGCCGTATGATGTATCTGATCTGGGACATTCTGACGGTGGCGGTTATTCTGACCTTTGCCGCCTCCGCCTACCGCAAGGGCTTTCTGCATACGATCACCCGTCTGATCGGGTCGGTGGGGGCGGTGCTCTTCGCCGTGGCCTACAGCGAACCGATTGCCAACATGGTGTTCGAGCGCTACCTGCGGGGGTCGCTGCTCGAGACGGTTGCCGGGCAGCTTGGCGCGCTGTCGGAGCAGGGGGCGGACGCCTTTCTGGAGGGCCTCGAGGAGATGCTGTCCGGGCTGCCGGGGTGGCTTTATGCGTCGGTGCAGCCGATGCTCGCGCCATCGGCCGAGAGCTGGTATGCCCAGCTCGAGCAGTCCGATCCGGCTGCCGTTTCGGTGGCGATCACCGACTCGGTCCTCGCGCCGGCGGCCGTCGGGCTGCTCCGGGTGCTGGCCTTCTTTCTGCTCTTCTCGGTGCTGATGCTGCTGGTCAACACCATTGCGGGGCTGCTCAAATCGGTCAACGCCCTGCCGCTGATCGGGCCGCTCAACGAGATACTCGGCGGGCTGTTCGGGGCGCTGCAGGGGATGCTCTACGTCTTTGTCTTCGCATCGCTGCTGTGGTTTGTCGTGGCGGCGGTAGGCGACGCGGGGGGGATCCTGTCGGCCGAGCAGATCGAACGGACCTGGCTCTTCCGCTGGTTCTACCTGGCGGGTCCGTGGGCCAGGACGGCCGGATAGGCGATGTTCACAGCAGGTTCACAACGGTGTGGTATCATCGGGAAAAAGCAACAGGAACCGGGGTGGTTTTATGAATATGCTCTGCAGCCGCTGCAAGCAGCGGGTTGCGGTGGTTTTTATCAGCAAACTGGAGAACGGGCAGCCGGTCAACGAGGGCTACTGCCTGCAATGTGCGCGGGAACTGGGGATTCCCCAGGTCCAGGAGATGATCGACAAGCTTGGCATCTCGGACGAGGATCTTGAGAACCTTTCGGGCCAGATGGCCGAGCTGCTCGGCGGGGACGGCAGCTTTGAGCCGGGCGGCGCGATGCCGCTGCCGGGCTTTCTGCAGAACTTTATCGCATCGGACCCGCCGCAGCAGGAGGAGGCATCTGAGGCAGGAGGGCCGTCGTCCGGGGCGCTTTCGGTCACCGGGCAGCCCGAGGAGGAGGCGCCCCGCCGTCCCGGCCGCGCCGGGCGGGAGCGGGGAAAGAAGCGCAAGTTCCTCGAGCAGTACTGCGAGGATCTCACCGAAAAGGCGGCCGCCGGCGGCATCGACGAGATCGTCGGGCGGGACCGGGAGATCTACCGGGTCATCCAGATCCTCAACCGCCGCCAGAAAAACAACCCCTGCCTGATCGGCGAGCCAGGGGTCGGCAAGACCGCTATCGCCGAGGGGATCGCCCAGCGCCTCGCCGCCGGCCAGGTTCCGCCGCGGCTGCGCGACAAACGGCTGTGCCTGCTCGATCTGACCGCGCTGGTCGCCGGGACCCAGTTCCGGGGACAGTTTGAGAGCCGGGTCAAGGGGCTGGTCGAGGATATCAAGGCCGAGGGCAATATCATTCTGTTTATCGACGAGGTCCACAACCTGATCGGCGCCGGCGACGCGGAGGGCTCGATGAACGCCGCCAATATCCTCAAGCCCGCCCTCTCCCGCGGCGAGATCCAGGTCATCGGCGCGACCACCTTCAACGAATACCGCAAGCATATCGAGAAGGATGCCGCACTGGAGCGGCGTTTCCAGCCGGTCACCGTCGAGGAGCCGTCCATCGAGGAGACGGTTCGGATTCTGATGGGCATCCGCCGGTACTATGAGGCGTTCCATCGGGTAAAGGTTCCCGATGCGGTTGTGCGGCGGACGGTAGAGATGAGCGAGCGGTATATCACCGACCGGTTTTTGCCGGACAAGGCGATCGATCTGCTCGACGAGGCCTGCTCCTGCTGCACGCTGGATAATCCCGCGCTCGACGAGTATGACGAGAAGAACCGCCGCTTTGAGGCGCTGCGGGAGGAGGAGGGGACGCTGACCCAGTCGGCCGATACCGACTATGAGCGGCTGGCCCAGGTTCGTTCCGAGCTGCTGCGGCTGGAGGAGCAGATCCGCGAGCTGGAGCCGAAGGCGCTGGGCAAGGAGGTCACCGACGAGGATCTTGCACGGGTCATCGAACTGTGGACCGGCATTCCCGCCTCGAAGATCAAGGCCAGCGAGCTGGCGCGGGTCGCCCACCTTGCCGACGCCCTCAAGCGGTATATCATTGGGCAGGACGAGGCGGTCGAGCTGGTTGCCGCAGCGGTGCGCCGCACTCGGGTACAGCTGTCCTCCCGGCGCCGTCCTGCCTCCTTCCTCTTTGTCGGGCCGACCGGAGTCGGCAAGACCGAGCTGGTCCGCCGGCTGTCGCAGGAGCTGTTCGACACCGCCGATCCGCTGATCCGGCTGGATATGTCCGAGTTTATGGAGAAGCATTCGGTCTCGCGGATCGTCGGCTCCCCGCCCGGCTATGTCGGCTACGACGAGGCCGGCCAGCTGACCGAGAAGGTCCGCCGCCGCCCCTATTCGGTTGTCCTTTTCGACGAGATCGAAAAGGCGCACCCCGACGTGCTCAATATCCTGCTGCAGATCCTCGACGAAGGCCGGATCACCGACGCCCAGGGACGGGCGGTTTCCTTTGAGAACACCGTCGTCGTCATGACCTCCAACGCCGGCTCCAACCTGCGGGGCGGATCGATCGGCTTCGACAAGACTGCCGGACAGATCTCACGGGAGCGGGTGATGAAGGCGCTCTCCGACTTTCTGCGCCCCGAGTTTCTGGCGCGGATCGACGAGGTGGTCATCTTTTCGCCGCTCGGCCGGGAGGAGTACCAAAAGATTGCCGGCCTGATGCTCGACGAGTACCGCGGGCCGCTGGAAAACCGGGGCATTCGCTTCGGCTACGATGAGGCGGCGCTGGCGGTCATCGCCGACCACGCCGTCGGCGGCAAGGCCGGGGCGCGGGACGTCCGCCGGGTGATCCGCCGGGAGGTCGAGGACGAATTGAGCCGGCGGATCGTCGAGGCGGGGGATAACCCGCCGTCGCTGATCCACCTCACCGGTGCAGATGGCACACTGCGGCTCGAGATGAACTGATTTCCCTTTCCCAGGCCCTCCGGCTGTAAACCGGGGGGCCTTTTTTGCGCCAAAAAGGGGCCGGACGCGGATTGCGTCCGGCCCCTGCCGCAAAAGGAGGGAGGGTCAGAACGGATTTCCCGCCCCGGCCGACTCAGCGGGCAGGCCGTCACGGGCCCAGACATAGCCCTCCTCCTCGAGGATCCGGCGGCCCTCATCGCTCAGCAGCCAGTCGCGCAGCGCCCGTACCGGGCTGTCCTGCGGCTCGTCGGCGCGGATGACGACATAGAAGTCGTTGGTCAGCGGATAGCTCTTGTCCCGGATCGATTCGCCCGATGGGGCGATCCCGTCGACCGAAAGCAGTTTGAGGTTGGGGTTGCCGATCATCAGCTCGGCGTAGTAGTAGACCGAATAGCCCAGCGAGCCGCCCTCTCCGTCGAAGGTGGCGACCGCGTCGATCAGCCCGCCCATCGTCGCCTGCACCAGCTCGGTGGGGGGATCCATCGGGGTCAGGCCGTCCATCAGCAGCTTGAGGAAGAGGGTCTGGCTGCCGCTGTCGGCGTTGCGCTGGAACGGCTGGATCGGCCCCGGCTCCCCGCCGACCTCGCTCCAGTCGGTGATCCTGCCGGTATAGATCTCCTGCAGCTGCTGCACCGTCAGGTTGTCGACCGGGTTTGCCACGTTGGCCAGAAAGACCAGCCCGTCGCGGCCGAGCGGGTCGATCTCAAAGGCGGCCAGCTCCTGCCGGTAGGTTTCCTTGACCTCCTCGGGCGGCTCATAGACGATGAGCAGGTCGGTCGTATCGGTGTAGATCATCTTCTCCCAGATCGAGCCGGTGCTGCCCAGATCCAGGTCGACCAGCGTCTCGGCGTCCTCGCGGGGGATGCCGCAGATCTCGGAATAGACCCGGGTGATCAGCGGATGGTTGGCGGTCGAGCCGTCGATCCGCGGGTAATGTCCGGCGTCGATGCCGTCGACCGGCAGCGCGGCCGGTTCGGAGGAGACCGGCTCGGAGGAAGCGGGTGCGGACGAGGCGGGCTGCGTCTGGCAGCCGACGAGCAGGCCGAGCGCGAGCAGGGCGGCGATGAAACTGCGTGTCATGGCAATTCCTCCTTCAATCGTTGACAAAGCTGTCATAGATGCTGTGGCGGGTGATCCAGAAGCCTTCCAGATCCCCCAGCCCGTACCAGGCGCCGCGCCGGATGGCGACGCAGTATTCGCCGGCGTCGCCGACGTTGGTCAGATTATTCCAGATGACCCGGCCGGTGGCGTCGAAGATATCCTGCCGCCAGATGTCGGTTTGCAGCGTTCTTCCGCCCTGGAAATAGAGCACCGGCAGGCTCTGCTGGCCGGATTTCTGGATCAGCGGCTGGATCGTCTCATACCGTCCCGCCGGGATGATCTCCGAGAAGGCGCTGTCGAGCAGCACATAGGAGTAGCGGAAGCCGGCCTCGTCGGA
>CASEBP010000003.1 GCA_949285275.1 uncultured Oscillospiraceae bacterium
CATATCCATGCCGCCATCCTCTGTTCCCCCCACAACCCCTGCGGCCGTGTCTGGGAACGCTGGGAGCTGGAGCAGTTCCTTGCCCGCTGCCAGAAGTACAACGTCTATGTTGTCTCAGATGAGATCTGGTCGGCCATCATCCTGACCGGCCACCGCCACATGCCCACCCCGGCGGTCAGTGCGGATGCCCGCGAACGCACCGTCGCCCTCTCTGCGCCGTCCAAGACCTTCAACCTCGCCGGTCTGGTCGGCAGCTACCACATCGTCTATAACCCCTGGATCCGTGACCGGCTCGAGAAGGAATCCTCCCTCTGCCACTATAACGACATGAACCTGCTGTCGATGTACGCTCTGATCGGCGCCTACCAACCCGAGGGGTATGAGTGGACCGATGAGCTGTGCCAGGTGCTGACCGCCAATGTCGACCTCGCCTGCCGCTATATCGCTGAACGGTTCGACGGCGTCGAATTGGCCCGTCCTCAGGGCACCTATCTGCTCTTTGCCGACTGCACCCGCTGGTGCGAGCAGCACGGAAAGACCATCGACGAGCTGGAGCAGGCCGCCTGGAAGGCTGGCGTCGCCCTGCAGGACGGCAAGATGTTCCACGGTCCCTGCCACCTGCGGATCAACCTCGCCCTGCCGCAGAGCCGCGTCGAGGAAGCGATGCACCGGCTGGACCGGCAGGTCTTCAACGCCCGGTGAGCCCCATCACAGGGAAGCAGGGCCTTTCCCCCGGGGCCAGACGGGAGGCCCTGCTGCAGGCGCTGTGGGAAGCGCAGGACGAAGCCTATGCACTGATGGCAAAGTATGACGCGCTGCCTCACGCCTACGGCGAAGCGACCCTCTATCAGGCGGAGGGGCTGGTCATCCACCGAATCGGGCGGCAGCCCGGCATCACCATCTCGGAGCTCTCCCGCCTGCTGGACAAAACGGTCAGCGCCTGTTCCCAGATCGTCGGAAAGCTGAGGGACAAGGGCTGGGTTATCGCACAGCGCGACCCCGCCAACAGCCGTCGAATCAATTTGCGGCTGACCGAAGCGGGGCGCCAGGTCTATCTCGACCGGCTGCGCTTCAATCGGGAGTGCCAGGCGGTCACCTTCGGGATGCTGCAGGACTTCTCGGACGAGGCGCTCGCCTGCCATCTGGCGGTACAGCAGGCCCTCAACGAAGCCTACCGCGGCGATATTCTGCGCGGTGGCCAGTAATTCCATATACAGTAACAGTAAAAGGCCGGTACCTTTGCAAAGGTACCGGCCTTTCTGCCGTTTTAAACCGCTCTACCCAGCGCGGAAGGCGCCGGAAACCGGATTAGTACATGCCGCCCATGCCGCCGGCAGCGGGAGCCGCAGGCTCCTCCTTGGGCTGCTCGGAGACGAGGGACTCGGTGGTCAGCACCATCGCGGCAACCGAAGCGGCGTTCTGCAGCGCACTGCGGGACACCTTGGTCGGATCGACGATGCCCATCTCCATCATATCGCCATAGGTCTCGTTGGCGGCGTTGAAGCCGTAGCCAACCTTGCGGGCACGCTTGATCTTGTCGATGATGACCGAGCCTTCGAGGCCAGCGTTCTTGGCGATCTGGCGGATCGGCTCCTCCAGAGCACGCTGCACAATCTTGGCGCCGGTCTTGACGTCGCCGACGAGGGAGGAAGCCAGCTTCTCGACACCGGACACCGCGTTGAGCATCGCGACGCCGCCGCCCGCAACGATTCCTTCCTCTACAGCCGCCTTCGTGGCCGAGAGAGCATCCTCAATCCGCAGCTTCTTCTCTTTCATCTCCACCTCGGTGGCAGCGCCGACCTTGATGACCGCTACGCCGCCTGCGAGCTTGGCCAGCCGCTCCTGCAGCTTCTCGCGGTCGAAGTCAGAGGTGGTGTTCTCAATCTCAGAGCGGATCTGGGCAACTCTGGCCTTGATCGCATCCGAATCGCCGGCGCCGTTGACGATGACGGTGTTCTCCTTCGAGACCTTGACCTGGCCAGCGCGGCCGAGCATGTCGACGGTAGCTTCCTTGAGCTCATAGCCGAGATCCGAGCTGATGACGGTGCCGCCAGTCAGGATAGCGATATCCTGCAGCATCGCCTTGCGGCGGTCGCCGAAGCCAGGCGCCTTGACGGCGACACAGGTGAAGGTGCCGCGCAGCCGGTTGACCAGCAGGGTAGCGAGCGCCTCGCCCTCGATGTCCTCCGCGATGATGACCAGCTTCTTGCCGGACTGCACAATCTGCTCCAGCAGCGGCAGGATCTCCTGGATGGACGAGATCTTCTTATCGGTGATCAGGATATAGGCGTCGTCAATGACCGCCTCCATCTTGTCGGTATCGGTAACCATATAGGGGGAGACATAGCCGCGGTCGAACTGCATGCCTTCGACGACCTCGGTGTAGGTCTCAGCAGTCTTGGACTCCTCGATGGTGATGACGCCGTCAGCGCCGACCTTCTCCATCGCCTCAGCAATCAGCTTGCCGATCTCCTCGTCGCCGGCCGAAACGGTCGCGACCCGGGCGATATCAGCCGAACCGGAAACCTTCTTGGAGTTGTCGCGGATGACCGCAACAGCGGTATCGACCGCCTTCTGGATACCAACCTTGATCTCCATCGGGTTAGCGCCGGCCGCCACATTCTTCATCCCCTCACGCACAAGCGCCTGGGCAAGCAGCGTAGCGGTGGTAGTGCCGTCGCCGGCCGCATCATTGGTCTTGGTGGCGACTTCCTTGACGAGCTGGGCGCCCATGTTCTCAAAGGGATCCTCCAGCTCAATCTCCTTGGCGATGGTCACGCCGTCGTTGGTGATCAGCGGAGCGCCGAACTTCTTGTCCAGCACAACATTGCGGCCCTTCGGGCCGAGGGTGATCTTTACGGTATCAGCGAGCTTGTCAATGCCCGCCTGCAGGGACTTTCTGGCTTCTTCGCCATATGCAAGAATCTTGGCCATGATGGTGTTCCTCCTCAATTCAACGTTTCAACTCTGCACGCAGCGCGGCTGCAGCCGCGCTGGACGGAATCTTATTCCACAACCGCAAGGACATCGGACTGCCGCAGAATGGTGTACTCCACTCCGTCAACCTTGACTTCAGTGCCGGCATACTTGCTCAGCAGGACCTTCTGGCCAGCGGTCAGGTACATCTTGACCTCCTTGCCGTCCACGATCCCGCCGGGGCCGACGGCAATGATTTCGGCGACCTGGGGCTTCTCCTTCGCCGAACCCGCGAGGATGATGCCGCTCTTGGTGGTCTCCTCGGCCTCTACCATCTTAACAACAACGCGGTCGGCCAACGGTTTGATGTTCATAGCGATTCCTCCATTTATTTGATTTTTATTTTCTCGTTATTAGCACTCTCATTTCCTGAGTGCTAAGATATATTTTATCCTATTTCTGCAAAAAATCAAGGGGTTTGCGGATTTTTTTGCAAAATTCATAATTTCTTAAAAAAACAAATCTTTTCTCCGCTTTTTTCCGGTTCTATTGCCCAATCTCCAGCGCAAGGGCTCCCATCGCAACCGCTGTCCCAAGCAGGAAACCCAACGCCGCGGGCAAACGGCGCGCCCGCCACGCAGCAGGCATCAGCTCGAGCAGGGCAAGGGCAACCATCAGCCCCGCCACCCCACAGCAGATCAGCGGCAGGCCATTTTCCCCCAGCCGTCCGTCCAAAAACAGCCAGGCCAGCACTGCGCCGGCCGGCTCGGCAAAGCCCGCGGCGGCGGCCAGGCCCAACGCTCTGGCGCGGCTCTCCCCCGCGCCCATGACCGGCATTGCCACCGAAATTCCCTCCGGAATGTTATGCAGCGCAATAGCCAGACAGAGCCGTACCCCAGCGCCAGGATCGGCGCTGCCGCCCAAAAAGACCGCCATCCCCTCAGGCAGGTTGTGAGCCAGCAGCGCAGCCGCCGCAAAAAGCCCCAGCCGGGAATAGGCCGCCTGTCCGGCCGTCTCTGGGATGGCCAGCTTGAGCAGCATCGCCGACAGTACTCCCACCCCGCAGGCCGCGCCAACCGCGAGTAATCCCGCGGGGCCTGGCATCCCGATCGCAAGCGCCGCCAGCCCGTCGGGCAACAGCTCAAGCAGCGATACCGCCGCCATCACCCCGGCCGCCAGCCCCAGGCTCAGCGCCATCATCCGCGCTGCCGGCCGCCGGCGAATCAGTGCGATACCCGCGCCAACCAGCGTCGCCATCCCCGCTGCGGTACTCAGCAGCAAAGCGGTCCCCACCTGTTGTTCCATCCCGTGCGCCTCCTTTGTCCTCAATACCACATCCTTATTCAGCGGACAGGCAAAATAGCCGCCGGGCAGAGCGCAAAAAAAGACGCGGAAGCCGTTTTACGGCGTCCGCGTCCCGCTGTGGGTCCCGGTTTCGGATCAGACCACCTCTTCGTCAACGTTGGCGGCCTTCAGGGAGATAATGGCATGCGCCATATGAATGTACATCGCACTGCCCGCCAGCGCGGCATCCCGCCGCTCAAGTCCCTCCATAATCAGCGCATGGTCATTAAGGGTTCCTTGGGCGAGGATCTCGTCGGTGCCGAAGCGCATCAGCGTTTCGCTGACCGCCCGGTAGACCATCGGCATCAGATGTACCATAAATTCATTGTGGGAAGCGACGGCAATCGCATGATGAAACTTCTGGTCCTCGACCGTCCGGTCAACCCGGCGGTTGATACAACCGGCCACCCGCGCCCCCGCCTCGAGGATCTCCTGAATCTCCTCGTCGGTTCCCCGCTCGCAGGCCATCCGGACTGCCTCGGTCTCGAAGATCCGGCGCAGCTCAAAGAGATCGATCAGCTTCATTCGCAGCGAACCGATATCTCCAAACTGAACGTCCTTGTAATTCTTGACCTCGCCGTTGACGAAGGTTCCCCGGCCCCGCTCGACGGTCAGCAGTCCCTGGACAGCCAGGATCCGGATCGCTTCGCGCAGCGTCGCACGGGAAACGGAAAACTCCCGGGCCAGCTCGATCTCATTGGGGAGCTGATCGCCGGTCTTATACTTTTTCTGGACAACAATCTGTTCGCCGAGCGCGTCTGCGGTGTACTCGGCCAGGCTTTTTTTGATCCGCATGGGTCTTCCTCCTGCAAAAACGGTTGTTATCGCGCCGAATCTGAAGTTTCCCCCCCAGAATATGTCTAAATTTTACCGCATATCTTCCGGGATGTCAATCGAGACGATCGAACAACCTTACCAAAAAACGTCCCCATTCTTTCCGAATTCTGGAGATTTTATCCGATTTCCTTGACCTTTTGGAAAATTTTCGTTACGCTGACATCAGACAAGGTAAGCCAAAAAAGGGGGGATCATCGCTGGATGCGCTCAGACAGCTCATCATCATCGCCGGCCACAGCGGCAGCGGAAAGACTGAATTCGCAGTCAACCTCGCCCTTGCCCTGGCCCGGCAGGAGCCGGTTACCCTCGTCGATCTCGATATCATCAACCCCTACTTCTGCTCCCGGGAGCGGCAGGCATTGCTCGAAGAGGCCGGAATCGAACTGATCTCCCCTGCCTCCTCCAGCCGCATGGCCGATCTGCCCGCTCTCCCGGCGGAGGTGGCGCGGATCTTCACCGCAAAGCGGCGGGCCATCCTCGATCTGGGCGGTGACCGGGACGGTGCGCGGATCCTCGGCCGGTACCGCCCGCAGCTCGACGCCGCATCCCCCGACCTGTGGCTGGTCCTCAACGCCAACCGGCCCCGTACCGCCCAGGTTTGCGACGCTTTGGCCCTGCTGCGGGAGATTGAAGCAGCTTGCCAGCGACGTTGTACCGGCATCGTCAACAATACCCATCTCTGCGAAAGGACCCGGCCGGAGGACCTGCTGGCCGGCGCCGCCCTGGCCGAGGCGGTCGGACAAGCGGCGGGAGTCCCTGTCATCTGCCATGTGGCAACCGCCGGGATTCTGTCACAGATTCCACCACAGGTGCTCGCAGGAACCCGGTTCCCGATCGAAATCCGGATGAAAAAGCCGTGGGAATAACCGTCCGCGGCATTCCAACAAAGGAGGCTTTCCGATGGCCGTACAGATTCTCTTCGACCAGGACCGCTGCAAAGGCTGTGAACTTTGCACCGCTGTCTGTCCGCGCGGGGTTATCCGCATTGACAGCGCAGTCACCAACCGCAAGGGATACCACCCCGCGGCAGCCGCCGAGCCGGACCGCTGTGTCGCCTGCGGCAACTGCGCCCGGATCTGCCCCGACTCGATCATCACTGTGATCCGGCTGTAAAGGAGGCGATCAACATGGCATTGGAACTCTGGAAAGGAAACGAAGCGATCGCCGAAGCGGCGGTCCGTGCGGGCTGCCGGTACTTCTTTGGCTATCCGATCACCCCACAGAACGAAATTCCCGAATATATGGCGCGGCGTCTGCCTGAGGTAGGCGGCTGCTTCCTTCAGGCGGAGTCGGAGCTGGCTGCCATCAACATGGTCTACGGCGCATCCGGCGCCGGCGGACGGGTGATGACCTCCTCCTCCTCGCCGGGCATCAGCCTCAAGCAGGAGGGGATCACCTATATGGCCGGGGCCGAGCTTCCCGCCGTCATCGTCAATGTCATGCGCGGTGGGCCGGGACTGGGCACCATCCAGCCGGCGCAGGGAGACTACTACCAAGCAACCCGCGGCGGCGGGAACGGCGACTACCGGCTGGTCGTGCTCGCGCCAAACACGATCCAGGAGGCAGCCGACCTGATGCAGGAGGCATTCGACATTGCAGACCTCTATCGCAACCCGGTCATGCTGCTCGCCGACGGCATGATCGGCCAGATGATGGAGCCGCTCGAGTGGCGCAGCCCGTCACCCCGCCCGCTGCCGCCTAAAAACTGGGCCGCGACCGGCCTGCAGGGCCGTGATACCCATCGGATCATCAACTCGCTGTTTATCGATCCGGTCGAGTGCGAGCAGCACAACCTGCGCCTGCAGGAGAAGTACCGTGAAATGGAACAGCGTGAGCTTCGCTTTGAGGAGCGCGGCTGCCAGGATGCCGAAGTTCTGTTTGTCGCCTATGGCACCCCGTCCCGGATCGTGATGAGCGCGATCGACCGGTTGGCTACCCGGAAAATTCGGGCGGGCCTGTTCCGTCCGGTCACCGTCTGGCCCTTCCCATATGAGCGGCTGGGCCAGCTCGCCGCATCCCCATCGGTTCGGGCGGTTATCACCGTCGAGCTGAGCGCCGGACAAATGCTCGACGATGTCCGGATTGCCGTCGAAGGGAGAAAGCCGGTCTCGCTGGTCGGACATACCGGCGGGGTCGTCCCCACCCCACATGAAATCGAAGCGGCGGCTCTTGCCGCCCTCGGGAGGTGAAGCGCATGACCGTCATCTATCAGAAATCCACCGCCCTGACCGACCGGGAGCTACACTACTGTCCCGGCTGTTCCCATGGCATCATCCATAAACTGGTCGCCGAGACCCTCGAGGAGCTCAATCTGACCGACCGTGCCATTGGGATTTGTCCGGTCGGCTGCTCGGTCTTCGCCTACGATTATTTTGTCTGTGACATGCTCGAGGCGGCCCACGGACGGGCCCCCGCCGTCGCCACCGGGGTCAAGCGGGTCCACCCCGATGCCCCCGTCTTCACCTATCAGGGGGACGGCGACCTTGCCTCCATCGGGATGGGGGAGATTCTGCATGCAGCCGTCCGCGGGGAGAAGATCACCACCATCTTCGTCAACAACACCACCTATGGCATGACCGGCGGACAGATGGCCCCCACCACCCTGGTCGGCCAGCGGACCACCACCTCCCCGTTTGGACGGGATCCCGCCCACTGCGGTGGACCGGTCCGGATGGCGGAGCTGATCGGCACGGTGGACGGCACCGCCTACGCCGAACGGGTTGCCGTCTATGACATTCCCCGACTGCTGCAGGCCAAGCGGGCGATTCGCACCGCCTTCGAACTGCAGCTGCAGGGGGCGGGCTTCACCTTTGTCGAGGTGCTGGCCTCCTGCCCGACCAATTGGGGCATGACGCCGCTCGAGGCGGCCGCCCGGGTCCGGGACGAGATGGTTCCGGTCTTTCCCCTCGGGGTGGTTCGGGATATCCGAAAGGAGGAAGCGCAATGACCCACGAGATTCTGATCGCCGGTTTCGGCGGACAGGGGGTCATGGCGATCGGCAAAACGATCGTCGAAGCGGGGATGGCCGAAGGACTCTTTGTTTCCTGGCTGCCCTCCTACGGCCCCGAGATGCGCGGCGGCACCGCCAA
>CASEBP010000004.1 GCA_949285275.1 uncultured Oscillospiraceae bacterium
CGCAGACTTCCTTGATGGTGCCGTCGCAGGGAGAAAAGATCTCGTTCTCCATCTTCATCGCCTCGAGAATCAGAACAACCTGACCATTCTTTACAGCGTCGCCGGGCTTGACAAGAGTCTTGAGGATGGTTCCGCTCATCGGGGCGGAAATGGTGCTGGCACCAGCGGGAACAGCGGCGGGAGCAGGCGCAGCAGCAGGGGCGGGAGCAGGAGCAGCGGCGGGAGCGGGGGCAGCCGCGACGGGAGCAGCAGGAGCAGCTGCAACAGGAGCGGGAGCAGAGACGGTCGCGGCCGATCCGCCGACCTCTTCTACTTCAACTACATAGGATTTGCCATTAACGGTGACGTTAAATTTTTTCATTGTTGTTCTTCACTCCACATTCATTCATCAGTTACTCAGGCGGACGAGCGGCCTTACCGTGGCCGGATGTTGATGCTTGCGATCTTGTCTTTTCCAACGAGATCGGTGACCGCCGCCATAATGACCGCTACGGTTTCCTCTTCCTCCTGATTGAAGGTCGGGGCCGCAGGGGCGGCGGGGACAGCGGGAACCGGCTTGCTGCCGAGGATCTTGCCCATGATGATAATCATGAACATAATCATCGCCAGAACCACAAAAACGGTGCCCATGCCAAGGATGGTCAATACGATCGGGGAATCTGGTGCCATGCGTTGCTACACCTCCTTAAACCGGGAAATTTCCATGCTTTTTCTGCGGGCGGGTCTCCTGCTTGGTGGCGAGCATCGAGAGAGCGCTTGCCACACGGGAACGGGTCAGTGCGGGTTCGATGACATCGTCGACAAAACCGCGCTTCGCCGCCTGATAAGGGTTGGAAAATTCCGCTTTGTACTCCTCGAGCTTTTCCTTGCGGGTCGCGGCGGGATCGGGCGACTTTTTGATGGCGTCCTTAAAGATGATGTTTGCCGCACCATCGGGGCCCATGACGGCGATTTCCGCGCCGGGCCACGCCAGAACGACATCCGCGCCGAGATGCTTGGAGCACATCGCGATATAAGCTCCGCCGTATGCCTTACGCAGCACGACGGTAACTTTTGGAACGGTAGCCTCGCAGTAGGCATGCAGCAGCTTTGCACCATGACGGATAATGCCGCCGTACTCCTGATTGAGTCCGGGCAGGAAGCCGGGAACATCGACGAGGGTCACCAGCGGAATATTGAAGCTGTCACAGATGGAGACAAAACGGCCGGCTTTGTCCGAGGCGTTGATATCCAGGCAGCCCGCCATTACCCGGGGCTGATTGGCGATGATTCCGACGGTGGAACCGGCGATGCGGGCAAAACCAATGACGATGTTTGCCGCATAACAGGGCTGTACCTCAAAAAACTTGCCGTCATCAGCAAGGGCGTGGATGACCTCTTTGATATCATAGGCTTTGTTGGAGGCTTCAGGCACCAGGGATTCCAAATCGGGGCAGAGCCGGGCGGGATCGTCTTTGGACGGAACAACAGGAGGCTTCTCCCGGTTGTTGGAGGGAAGGTAACTGATTAGTTCACGGATCGCCGCGAGGGTTTCGGCGTCGGTCTGGTAGACGAAATGGGCGACACCCGAGGTGGTGTTATGCGTGACGGCACCGCCGAGGGTATCAGCGGAGACCTCCTCGCCGGTCACCGTTTTAATGACTTCAGGGCCGGTGATGAACATATTTGAGGTCTTATTGACCATGAAGATAAAGTCGGTCAGAGCGGGGGAATAGACCGCACCGCCGGCGCAGGGGCCCATGATGGCAGAGATCTGAGGAACAAAACCGGATGCCATCGTGTTGCGGAAGAAGATATCACCGAAGCCGGCCAGTCCGTCCACTCCTTCATGGATTCTGGCGCCGCCGGAATCGTTCATTCCGATGACAGGTGCGCCCATCTCGATCGCCAGATCCAGCACTTTGCAGATCTTTTTGGCGTGCATTTCGCCCAGAGAACCGCCGATAACGGTAAAGTCCTGTGCATAGACGTAGACCAGACGGCCATTGATTTTCCCGTAACCGGTGACGACTCCTTCTCCGGGGGCTTCGACCTTGTCCATTCCGAAGGCGGTGCAGCGATGCTCGACAAAGGCGTCGAGCTCGACGAAACTGTCAGGATCCAGCAGGGCGGCAATCCGCTCGCGGGCGGTCATCTTGCCGCTGGCATGCTGCTTGGCGACCCGCTTTTCGCCGCCGCCAGCTGTAATTTTTGCCACCCGTGCACGCAGCTGTTCGGTCTTTTCCGAAGCGGACCTCGAGTGAGAAAACAGATTGATATTGATACTCAAATTCCGGACTCCTTTTTACAGGCAAAGATTGACGGTCCAGCTGAACCGGTCAGCCGCAACCGACGGGAGGGAACCATCGGTACGTTCTGGAAAGGGCGGCTGCATCGGCCGAATTCCCAGAATCCATACAGATATGTTCCATATAATTTTAGCGGGAAAAGGGGATGATGTCCAGCCTTTTTCACATTGACGGAAACATTTAGGACAGAGTACTATAAAAGCCCGGAAAAAAGATCGGGGTTTTAGTGAAATTTTTAATGAAATCTTGCAAACAAAAGGAAAACAAGAAAGAAAAGCGATCAAAAGCTATTATATATTTTGAATATCGAAATTGTCAAGCGCAAACCGAAACAAATCGAGAGGATTTTTACCAATGTGAAACTTTATTTCCGCGTTATTGCTGCTCCCGCTCCTTCTGTGCCTCGAGCTCCTCAAGGAGGGTGAGTTTTTGCTCAACCGAACGGTCATACGCGCTGCGCTCCTGTTCCAACACCTGGATTTCCTCCTCGAGCCGGCGCCGGGACATATGCCGCTCAAAGAATTCGCGGGGCATCGCAACATTGACCAGGATCGAGAGGATAACCCCAAAGCCGGTGTCAAACATCCGGTCGAGGGCATAGCTGATGTACTCATTCTCGGGGGTATTGAGCATGACGATATAGAACACCACCGAGCCCGGCGGGATAGCATCGTTGGCGTGGAAGAACTGGCTGGCCAGATTCATCACGATAATGCCGATAAACAGAAACAACGATTCGGACAGAAAAGGATAGTTGGGGAAAAACGGGGGAAAGAGCTGATAGAGGTAAAAGAAAAACATCCCGCAGAATCCGCCGATGACGGTGCCGATTAGGCGGTTCCCGCCCGTCACCCAGGAGTTCTGCAGACTGTTGTTCATTGCGAAGACTGCACCGATACAGGCGAAGGTGGGGTTGCGGTTTACTGGAGCATAAATCAGAGCGCAAAGGGTTGCGGCAATTGCAGTTTTCAGATTCCGCATGCCAATTTTTGGAACATGCAGCGGAAAGGGCCGGTTCATGCAGAAAGCTCCTCCTTACCAACATTATAAAAGAAAACGGGGCAGCCGGATATCAAGAAATCGAAAAGGAAATCGTTACCGCGTGCCGGTATGGCAATAGAAAAAGTATAGCATATAGGAAAGATTTTTTCATCACCGGCTTAGCTTTTTCTGCCCAAATATCGAAAAAATGTCCCCTGACTTGCCACTCGGGACGGGAATGTGCTATGCTGTCAGGGATGGAAATTGATTTTGCCGAAAGGGAGCGTAGTAATGCCCGAGATGGAGAGAACACAGTTTACCTCGAGCGAGGAGTATGTTGCGTCGGAACAGCTGATGAGCGCGGTCAATATCGCCGTTGCGCTGCAGAAGCCGCTGCTGATCAAGGGGGAGCCGGGAACCGGAAAGACAATGCTCGCACAGGCGGTGTCCCGTGCACTGGGACGTCCGCTGATCATCTGGAACATCAAATCCACTACCAAGGCGCAGGACGGCCTCTATGTTTATGATGTAGTACAGCGGCTTTATGACAGCCAGTTCGGTGGAGCCGATGTTTCGGATATCAAAAAGTATGTCCGGCTGGGGAAGCTGGGAGAGGCCTTTTCGGCGCCCGGAGAGGTTATCCTGCTGATCGATGAGATTGATAAAGCGGATATCGAGTTTCCCAACGACCTGTTGTGGGAGCTGGACCGGATGGAGTTTTATATTCCGGAGACGGGCGAGACGGTCAAGGCGGCGCACCGCCCGGTTGTTATCATCACCTCCAATGCCGAGAAGGAGCTGCCGGACGCTTTTTTGCGCCGCTGTGTCTTCCACTATATCGAGTTCCCCACTCCTGAACTGATGGAAGAGATTGTACGGGTTCACTTCCCCGATCTGGATCAGCATGTGCTGGATGCATCGGTGCGTGCGTTTTATGCGATCCGCAACCTGCCCACCATACAGAAAAAGCCCGCGACTTCCGAATTGGTCGACTGGATCCGCGCACTGACCATCAGCGGGATTTCTCCCGAGCGCATCGAGCGGGAGATTCCGTTCGCCGGGGTCCTGCTGAAGAAGAATGAGGACCTCGATACGCTGGAACGGTCGCGGCGCAACCGCCGGTAAGAGGGGAGCGGCTCGATGTTTACGCCATTCTTTACGCTGCTGCGCGCGCAGGGGCTTCCGGTATCGCTCAATGAATGGTTCACCCTCAATGAGGCGCTGGACCGGGGGCTTGGATGCCGCGGGCTTTCGGATTTTTATTTTCTCTGCCGCTCGGTACTGATCAAAAGCGAGGCAGATTATTCGGCCTATCACCGTGCCTTTCTGGAGTACTTCTGGGAGGTGATCGAGGAATCGGAGCAGCCGCTTCCCGATCAGCTGCTGCGCTGGCTTGACCGTCCGAGCGTCAATCTGGACAACTTTGATGCTGAGGCCGCCAAAAAGTTGCTGCGCGCTGAGCTCGATGAGATCCGCCGGATGTTTCAGGAGCGCCTTCGGGAACAGACCGAGGAGCACAATGGCGGAAATTACTGGATCGGAACCGGCGGAATGTCCGGGTTCGGCAATGCGGGAAACAGTCCGACCGGTATCCGGGTCGGCGGGCGCTCGATGCACCGTCGGGCCTTTGAGGTGGCGGGGGAGCGGCAGTATGAGGATTTCCGTCAGGATACAGTCATCACTCCACGGCAGCTTCAGCTGGCGCTGAGAAAACTGCGGCAGTTCTCTGCCAAGGATGATGCGCCGAAGGATGAACTGGATCTCGACGCGACGATCGACGCGACCTGTGATCAGGCCGGCCGTCTGCAGATTGTCTACCGCCGGCCGCGCAAGAATACCGTGCGGCTGCTTCTGCTGATGGACTCGGGCGGTTCGATGGATGAGCATCGTGATCTCTGCGCCCAGCTTTTCACGGCGGTTCGGCAGTCCAACCACTTTCGGGATCTGCGGATCTACTATTTCCACAACTATATCGGCCGTTACCTTTATACCACGCCGGAGCTGCGTTATCACGACCGGGTGGAGTCGGACCGGATTTTGGCCGAGCTTGACAGCCGGTACAAGACCATCATCTTCGGCGACGGGGAGATGTCTCCCTATGAACTGACCGACCATTACTATGGGATGAGCGGGCTTGAGCGGCTGCGCCTCTTCAAGAGCCATTTTTCTCATCTGGTCTGGATTACTCCGACCGAGATGACCTACCGCAAGGGCTCCTGGTACCGTGCCTCCTATGACATGATCTCCGAGGAGGTTCCGATGTATGTCATGACCATTTCCGATCTGGAGCGGGCATTCAAACGTCTGATGGTCAACCGATAACCCATATGTAGATGCCAAACGGCCCGTCTCACGCTGGTGAGGCGGGCCGTTTGGCATACGATTCAGAACCGCCGGGCTTTGGCGGTGGGGGAAATCAGAAAACAGCCTTTGCCGTCTTGTGGCGCAGCAGGCTCGAACGCCGGCCGGCGGTCGCGACGGTGAAGAGTTTCCACAGGGGAAGCAGGTAGAGATAACAGGCAGCAGCGATACAGGTGTAAGGGGCGTCGATCGAAGAAATCGGAACCACCGCAGCGATGGACCAGGGGATCATCGGGGCGATAACCATAGCGGAATGGCCCAGTGTATCAGCCAGCTCCGAACGGTCGGGGATGATATCCCGACAGAGCTGGTAGGTCAGAATAATGGTCAACGTCTGATTGCAGGCAACCATACCGGCGGCGATCGAGGTGAGCAGCGCACATCCAAACGGGGTGATCCGCCGGCTGGCATGGGCAATTGTGTGCTTGAGGCCGTCAAGCAGCCCAGTCTGGTCGAAGATTCCGACGTAGGTGGAGGAAACCAGCACAATCAGCGTGACATTGAGCATCGAGATCATGCCGCCGCCGTTGAACATGGGGCCCAGAACCGGATCGGCGGAGCGGTATCCCAGTACAGCAACCGAGAGGAAGGAAGCGGCGTCCATGTCCTGAAGGGTCAGGCAGAGGACGCCGCCCATCGCAATGCTTGCGAGCATAATACACTTGATGTTGATCCGCAGCAGGGAAAGCAGCAGGATCAGCACCGCGGGCAGAAAAGCCGCCCAGTGCAGGGAGAAATGCCCGGCAAGCAGGGAATGAATATCGATGGCAGATGTGCCTGTCTGCCGGGACATTCCCAGCAGCAGGTAGAACAGGCAGGTCAGTGCCAGCGGCAGGGTCTGTTCCCGCAACAGCCGGCGGATGTTGCCAAACAGATCGGTTCCGGTCAGTTCCCCCACCAGCAGGGCGCTGGTGGACATCGGGGAACAGCGGTCCCCAAAATAGACCCCCGACAGAATCGCGCCCCCCATGATCACCGGGCTGAGCCCCATCGAACGGGAAATGGTCATACAGACTACCCCGATGGTGGCAGCGGTCCCGAAGGAGGTGCCGGACAGCATCGACACAAAGGCGCACAGCAGGAAAGAAACCAGAACAAAAACCGACGGGAGAATCAGGCGGGAAGACCAGTCGACGATAACCGCAATGGTTCCGCAGGCCCGCCAGACTCCGGTGATAACACCGATGAGCAGAAAGATCAGCAGCACATTGCGAACGGTGCGGATCCCCTTGAGCGATACCCGAAGAAGGGTGAGGGGGTGGCAGCCACGGTGCAGGCCGTATGCTGCAAACAACAGGTAGCCGAAAAGCAGCGGATAAATTGTTGGGATTCCCCATACGATTCCAACCAAAAGCCCCGCCGCAAAGAGGGCGAGGACCGAAAGCTCCAGCATGATATTCCTCCATTCGTTCCTGTACCATTATATCCCGAAAAATGTGGTTGTCTAACTGTTATTTCCGGTGTATAATACAGTAAAAATACTGTGATTAAAGGGGCGGAGGGGCAAATGAACTTTTTGAGTATGAAATACTTTGCTGCGGTGGCCAAGGAGAAGAATTTCACCCACGCGGCGCGGGCGCTGCACATCACCCAGCAGACCCTCAGCACCCATATCGCCTCGATTGAAAAGGAATTGGGATGCCCGCTGCTGTTGCGTACCACCCCGCTGCAGTTGACCTACCAGGGGGAGGTATTCCTTCGATACGCCCGCCAGTTTGAAAAACTCTATCTCTCGCTCAACCAGGAGTTTGCCGATCTCCGCGCCGAGACCAAGGGATTGCTTCGGGTGGGAATTGCACATACCCGCGGGCGGGCGCTGCTGCCCGAGATCATTGAGGCCTATCACAAGAAGTATCCGCTCATTGAGCTGCAGCTCATCGAGGGAACCAACGAATTTCTGCGGCACAGCCTTCTGGACGGGGATGCGGACCTGCTGATCGCACATTTTCCGGTGGAAATGCCGGGAGTACGGCTGCAGCCCTTTTATGAGGAGGAGCTGGTGCTGCTCATCGCCAATCGCTTACTTGATGAAATCTATGGGGAGAAGGCGCTGGGGTTGCTGCAGCAGATTCACCGGCCGCAGGATCTTTCGCTGCTGGCAGATTGCCCCTTCCTGCTGGGAAACCAGGAGGATGTCGGGGGGCGGTTGGGGAATCAGATGATTGCCGAGGCGCTGGTGTCGCCGCAGATTACCGCTCAGTCGACCAACATTGAAACACTGCTCGAGCTCTGTCTGCGGGGAACGGGAGCCTGTTTCTGTCCTGATGTGCTGGTTCGCCGGCTTCTGAGCCCCGCACAGCTGCAGTCGGTGCAGATGCTGCGGTTTGAGGAACGGGTGCGGTATCGAATCAGCTTTGGCTGGCTTGAACGCCCCTACTGCTGGAGCGCCATTTCCCATTTTTCCGCATTGGCATTGTCGCTGATGCACCGAAAATAAAAAACAGCCGCCGTCTCAACAGACGGCGGCTGTTTGGCTGATTCAGAAGGCGGCAGGGGTTTTGGCAACCGCCCGGTGCAGAACGGTGGAAAAACGTTCTGCTACCACGAGGGAAAGCAGATCCTTGATCAGGAAGGGGAACGAAACGAGCAGCGCACTTTTGAACGGGTCAATACCGGTCAGCACAGAAAAATGAAGCACGCCACAGAGATGGCAGAGAAGAAGGCCGCAGACCGACAGCAGGATTTTGACCGGCAGGGATTTTTGGGTACCCATCCCACAGAAAAAGGCAATGAAGAGAAACCCGTAGATGAATCCGCCGGTCTTTCCGAAGATTGCAGCGGGTCCACCCACAAAGTTGGCGAAGACGGGGATGCCGCAGATGCCGATGATCCCCCAGGTCAGGACCGAAAAGGTTCCGTTTTTCGCGCCAAGGACATACCCGGCCAATGCCATCGCAAAGGTCTGCAGGGTCACCGGAACACCGGCGGGCAGCGGAATGGCGATTTGAGAACAGATGGTCAGGACGGCAGCGAACATAGCAATGTGGGTCAGGGTGCGGATACGGGATGAATTTTTGGTCATAACGCTTCCTCCGTGGCACAAAATCATCTGAAATTCCTGGATTCCGGAACTCAGTATACCGCGGAGAAAATCGTTTGTCAACTAATAATAGCAAAAAGGTTTACAATTTGCGGATCCTCCCGCACAACATGGCGGGAGTACGAGGAGGCGCCGTGTACCGGTGATGCGGCCCGCAAAGAAGAAACCGGCGCAAGCCGATAGGGGCTTGCGCCGGTTTGTGTTGGCTGCTTATGCCTGGCGAAGCTGCTGCACCGAGGCAGTCAGACCATCGGCGCCAAGATCGACGGTGATGGTCGTGCCATGAGGCAGATCCTCGGCGATGAGCATCCGTCCCACCAGAGTTTCCACCTTGGACTGCAGGTAACGGCGCAGCGGGCGGGCGCCATAGGCGGGATCGTAGCCGTTGTCGATGATATACTGACGAGCCGCATCGGTCAGCGTAATCTTGATCTGCCGGTCGGACAGCCGCCGCTGCAGGCGTTCGAGCAGCAGGTCGACGATGCTGCTGATCTGCTCCTTCGAGAGCGGGGTGAACAGGACCGTTTCATCGATCCGGTTGAGGAACTCCGGACGGAAGGTGCGCCGCAGCAGGGCGTGAACCGCATCGTCGGCCTCCTTTGTGATCCGGCCGTCGGCACCGATCGAATCGAGCAGGATGTCGGACCCCAGGTTGGAGGTCATGATGATGATTGTGTTCTTGAAGTCGACCGTCCGGCCCTGAGAATCGGTGATTCGTCCGTCATCAAAGACCTGAAGCAGGACGTTGAAGACGTCGGGATGGGCTTTTTCCACCTCATCGAACAGGACAACCGAGTAGGGCTTTCTGCGTACCGCTTCGGTAAGCTGGCCGCCCTCATCGTAGCCGACATATCCGGGAGGCGCTCCGATCAGACGGGACACCGAGTACTTCTCCATATACTCGCTCATGTCAATTCGCACCATATTGCGTTCGTCGTCAAACAGGGCTTCGGCCAGTGCCTTAGCCAGTTCGGTTTTGCCGACGCCGGTCGGTCCGAGGAACAGGAAGGTCCCGATTGGGCGGTTGGGATCGGAGATGCCGGCGCGGGAACGCAGAATTGCTTCGCTGACCCGCTGTACTGCTTCATCCTGTCCCACTACCCGTTCGTGCAGGATGCGGGGGAGTGCCAGCAGTTTTTCCCGTTCGCCCTCCATCAGCTTGGAGACTGGGATACCGGTCCAGCGGGAGACGATCCGGGAGATTTCATCGTCGGTGACCCGGTCGCGCAGCAGGCTGTTGGTGTGGTTTTGCCCAGCCGATTTAGCCTCCTCCTCGGCCAGCTGCTTCTGCAGACCGGGGAGAACGCCATATTTGAGCTCAGCGGCCTTATTCAGATCATAGGCGCGTTCGGCGGCTTCGATCTGGTTGTTGGTCTTTTCAATCTCCTCCTTGATCTTCTGAACGCCGGAGATCGCCTTTTTCTCCTCCTCCCACTGGGCTTTCATCTCGTTCATCCGGTCACGAAGCTCGGAGAGTTCCTTCTGGACCTCGGTGAGATGCTCCTTTGCGGAAGGATCGTCTGCCTCCTTCTTGAGGGCGGCCTCCTCGATCTCGTGCTGGATGATTTTGCGGGAAATCTCGTCGATTTCGGTGGGCATCGAATCGATCTCGGTACGCAGCATCGCGCAGGCCTCATCGACCAGGTCGATGGCCTTGTCGGGCAGGAACCGGTCGGTGATATAGCGGTCGGAAAGGGTGGCGGCGGCGATCAGCGCCTGGTCGGTAATCCGGACCCCGTGAAAGACTTCATACCGTTCCTTCAGGCCACGCAGGATCGCAATGGTATCCTCAACCGACGGCGGATCAACCATGACCGGCTGGAACCGCCGCTCAAGAGCGGCATCCTTTTCGATATAAAGGCGGTATTCGTTGAGGGTAGTAGCGCCGATGCAGTGCAGCTCACCGCGGGCCAGCATCGGCTTGAGCAGGTTGCCGGCATCCATCGAGCCTTCGGTTTTTCCGGCGCCAACGATGGTGTGCAGCTCGTCTATGAACAGGATGATCCGCCCTTCCGAGGCACGCACCTCATTGAGCACCGCCTTGAGCCGCTCTTCAAACTCTCCCCGGTATTTGGCGCCCGCGACCAGCGAGCCCATATCCAGCGAGAAGATCGTCTTGTCGCGCAGTCCTTCCGGTACGTCGCCCCGCACGATCCGCTGGGCAAGTCCTTCGGCGATGGCGGTCTTGCCGACGCCCGGTTCGCCGATCAGGCACGGGTTGTTTTTGCTCTTGCGGGAAAGAATCCGGATGACGTTACGAATTTCCTCATCCCGGCCGATCACCGGGTCAAGCTTGTTTTCCCGGGCGCGCTCGACCAGATCGGAACCGTATTTTTTAAGTGCCTCATAGGTCGCTTCCGGGTTATCGCTGGTGACCCGGGTGTTGCCGCGCACTGCGGTCAGCGCTTTGAGAACGGCGTCGGCCGTCACATGGAACTGGGAGAAAAGCCGGCGCAGGTTGGCATTCGGCTCCTCGATCAGCGCGATCAGAATGTGCTCGACCGAGAGATATTCATCACCCAGCCGCTTGGCATCGGCTTCGGCACGGTTGAGTGCACGGTCGACGTCCTGGGAGATGTAGACTTTGCCGGCTTCCCGTCCAGGCCCCGAGACGCGGGGCAGTTGCTGTACCAACGAACGGGCGGCGTTTTCCAGCCCTTCGGCGTCAATTCCCGCGCTGGTCAGCAGACGGGGAAGAAAGCCGCCCTCCTGCGAGAGAAGGGAGGTGAGCAGGTGCTCCTGCTCGATCTGGGTATTGCCGTAATCCACGGCGAGAGCCTGAGCGCTTTGGATCGCTTCGGCTGATTTTTGGGTAAACTGATTGGCATTCATCGTGAAAACCTCCTTCGGTGGAATCGAAATGGGTTATGAAAGCGGATGGTCGGACAGTGCTGCACGCACCGCCCGAATACACGGTGTCTCATTGGGATAGGCGTCAAAAAACCCCTCCATCGCCCGCTGCATGACCTGGATCAGCCCGGCGATTTTGGAGGCAGCCTCCTCGGTATCGCTGGTGGGAAGCAGAAAACGCAGGGAAAAACGGCCGTTTTCTATTCGAATCTGGCCGGTGTCGAGTCCTGATTCCCGCGCAAACAGAAGGAAAAACCGATCGAGCGCCTGGGTCAGGCTCTCGCTCTGGGTTCGGGCGGCGGCCCGCAGTTCCCCGGAAATTCCCCGGGAACCGGAGCGCAGTTCGACGGCATAGCGGACCGATGGATTGTATTTGAACCGGACCGGCGCTTTGACGGCAAGCATCCCGTCGGCAATGGTGGGGAGCAGCTGCAGCGCATCGCCATCCTGCAGCAGCTGTTGGGCGGCACTCAGAATGCTTCGCATCTGCTGCTCCGGAGTAACCAGTGAGAGCTTGGAGGCAAGAATATGATTGATCATGGCGGAGCGGCTCATCCCGTTCTGATAGGCCAGACGGTCGATCTGCTCCACGATGCGGTCGGACAGAACGATACTATAAACGCTTTTCTTCTGCATAGGGGTTCTCCCTTCATCAATCAGGGATGCTGATTCTCTAATTTGCAATTTATATTATATAATTACACAATCAAAATATGTTTAACAAATTGTAAATTATTCGTTGAGATTTCAAAAACATAAAAAGACGGGATGGAAGAACAAGGGTTTGCGTTGCCATCAAAGGGAAATTGTGCTATTCTTATGGCTAGGATATCTCCCCTGACGGGAGATCAAAAGGAGGAAACAGCGAAAATGAAGTTGGTATTTCTCGAGCCGTTGGGAGTACCCGGAGATCGGCTGATGCAGATGGCCAAGGACAAGCTCGGAGATCGGGTGGAGATTGTGGCCTATGACAACCGGGTGGAGGATCCCAAAACCCTTATTGAGCGCAGCTGCGATGCCGATATCGTGGTTCTTTCGAATTTTCCATACCGCAAGGAGGTTATCTCTGCCTGCCCGAAGCTGAAGATGATCTGCGTGGCCTTCACCGGTGTCGACCATGTGGATGTCGATTACTGCCGCGAGCGGGGCATCACCGTCTGCAACTGCGCGGGCTATTCCACCGTGGCGGTTGCCGATCTGGTGTTCGGCATGGTTATTGCGTTGGGCCGCCGGATAATCGCCTGTGACCGCGTGGTGCGCCAGGGCGGCACCAAGAATGGTCTGGTCGGTTGGGAGCTGGAAGGCCATACCTTTGGCGTTGTGGGAACGGGAGCGATCGGTCTGCGGGTTGCGCGGATTGCTGCGGCGTTCGGCTGCCGCGTCCTGGCCTACAGCCGCACCAAGAAGCAGGTTGAGGGGGTCGAGTATGTCGACCTGGATACCCTGCTGCGGGAGAGCGACATTGTTTCGCTGCATGTGCCGCAGACCGCTGCGACGGTCGGTATGATCGGAGAGCGGGAGCTTTCGCTGATGAAGCCGTCTGCGATCCTGATCAATACGGCGCGCGGCCCGATCGTCGATTCCAAGGCACTCGCCAAAGCGCTGACCGACGGGAAGATCGCCGGGGCCGGGATCGATGTTTTTGAGGTGGAGCCTCCGGTCGCGACCGACCATCCGCTCTTCTCGGCGCCCAATGTCGTCGCCACTCCCCATGTGGCCTTTGCGACGGCCGAATCGATGGTTAAGCGCGCGGTGATTGTCATGGACAACATCGACTGCTACCTCAATGGAAAGCCGCAGAATGTTATCTGCTGATGCCAAATAATGCGAGAGCGGGCCGGGAATTCCCGGCCCGCTCTTTTTTCATAGGTGGATCAATCGCCGATCAGCCGGCGCGCTGCGCGTCAGCGTAAGCCTTTTGCAGGGCGGCCAGCTGATCCGATACGGGGATGTTTACCAGGGTGCGGAGATCCTCCTCATCCGGAATCTGCATTCCATCCGATTCCCGTGCCGTCAGCTTCATCTTCAGCACGTCGGGGACCATCTTTCCGCGCATCCAGTCCTCCAGCGAGGCGATCTGTTCATACCATTCCCGATCGATGCCGGACGTCGCCCGAATACCGTACTCGTCGCCCAGCTCCCGGTTGGTCTGGATTTCCCGGCTCCAGTCCCCCGACATCGCGCCGGCCGCATCGAAGCCGAGACCGGCCTCCACCGTATCGAAGCGGATGTCAACGATCGAACCGTCAGGCTGCAGAGTCAGCGCGCAGACGGTGACGTTGAAGTTGGCGCTTCCGGGGGTGTCGGCGCTGGCGATGGACGATCCGGCGGTGTTGGACGCGATGCCCAGTCCGGTGCGGAGCTGACTGTAATCTCCATCCGGAAGGATGTCGTCAACCATGTCGCCGAGGGTTTCGGAGCTGGCGCTCGAAGAGGAAGAGGAGCTGTTCTGACAGGCGGCGAGCGAGAAGATCAGGATCGCCGAAAGCAGCAGGATGCCAATGCGTTTCATAAAAAAACCTCCATTTTGGTTTGATCTCTGCCCGCATCCGGGCGGCGATAGAGCGGCCGTGGACGGGCAGACCGCACCCATCTGCGCCAAGGGGCCGCAGTCAGGGAAGGATTTCCCGACCGATTCGGCTTGTACAGCGCGGTTGGAGCGATGGCTTGTCCCGCAACGGCGCGGGCCGGATGGCCGAACTCCGATCCGGTTGGATGGATGCGAAGTTCCGATTTCGCCGCCAATAGTTTTTCCGCAAACCGTTTTATTTATCACGGCAGGGAACAATACCGGGAAAAAAGCAGACGCCGCAAGGAAAAATTCAAAGGGGGGACTTTCCCGCGGGCACAATCTTTGCTATAATATCCAATATACGGTCTGAAATGCGGGAAATCCCGCGACACAGTTCAACCGAAAACGAAAAGTTTTAGATTTGGGGGATTTATCATGTCCGGACATTCGAAATGGAGCACCATCAAGCGTAAGAAGGAAGCGACCGATTCCAAGCGCGCCAATATCTTTACCAAGATCGGCCGCGAAATTGCCGTTGCGGTGCGCGAAGGCGGAGGAGACCCCAACTCCAACAGCAAACTGCGCGATCTGATTTCCAAGGCAAAAGCCAACAATGTTCCCAACGACAACATCGAACGGGTTATCAAAAAGGCGATGGGAGACGGGGACAAGAACAACTACGAAGAGATGACCTATGAGGGGTATGGTCCCTGCGGTGTGGCGGTCATCGTCGAGGCGCTGACCGATAACCGCAACCGTACAGCGGGAGATCTGCGGCACTATTTTGACAAGTGCGGCGGAAATCTTGGTCAGAACGGAAGTGTTTCCTTCCTGTTTGAGCAGAAGGGAATCCTGATCATCGAAAACGAGAACGGCGCAATCAGCGAGGACAAGATCTTCGAGGATGCGATGCTCGATGGCGTGCTCGACATCAAATATGAGGACGGCGGTATCGAAATCGCCACCGAGCCCAACGAGTGCCGCAACGTTCGGATGGCGCTCGAGGCGCTGGGGTATGCCTTTGCTTCGGCGGAGGTGGAATATGTGCCGACCACCCTGACTAAAATTGAGGACGCTGAACAGGCGCAGAAAATGCAGAAACTCATCGATCTGCTCGAGGAAAACGACGATGTGCAGAACGTCTATACCTCCTGGGATATGCCGGAGGAAGACGAAGAGGAGTAATGGCGCCGGTTTGCCGGACAACGAGGATGTAACGGGACAGGAGGAGAAACGCAATGGAACAGCTCGCATGGATTGGAGTAGGAGTCATGGGGGCGCCGATGGCGGGACATCTGGCTCAGCACGGATACCCGGTCAACGCCTACAGCAGACGGATGGAAAAGCTGCTGCCGTTGGCACAGCAGTATAACCTGAAGCCCTGCAAAACGATTGCCGAAGCGGTGAGCAACGCCGATGTGGTTTTCGTTATGGTGGGGTATCCCAAAGATGTAGAGGAAGTCTTTTTGGGCGAAGGCGGCATTTTGGCCAATGTCCGTCCCGGAACACTGGTTATCGATATGACGACTTCCTCCCCTGCACTGGCCCAGCGGCTTTATGACGAGGGAAAGAAGCGGGGTATCCATGTGATGGATGCGCCGGTTTCCGGCGGGGACAGCGGCGCAAAAAATGCCGCGCTGTCGATTATGGTCGGCGGCGACCATGAGGATTTTACCCGGGCGCTTCCGCTGTTCCAGTGCATGGGAAAAGCCATCCACCATATGGGGCCGGCGGGATGTGGCCAGCATACCAAGGCCTGTAATCAGATCTGCGTCGCCGGTGCGACGGCCGCTTATACCGAAGCGCTGGTCTATGCCAAAAAGGTCGGTCTAGATCCCAATGCCATGCTGTCTGCCATCAGCGGCGGCGCCGCGGGCAGCTGGCAGATTAACAATATGGCGCCCCGTGTGCTGAAGGGGGATTTTGCACCCGGCTTTTTCATCAAGCATTTTGTCAAGGATATGCGGATCATCAAGGAGGAATGTGACGCCAAGGGTATCGATCTGGAGATGCTCGACAGCGTTCTGGGCCTCTATGAGAAGATGATCGAACTGGGACATGGGGATCAGGGAACCCAGGCTCTGATCGAGTATTACGAGCGGTAGAGAGGCTTTGGCGGCTGAACCGCCGGATTACAGTGTTAAAAATGCCCCGCCATGCCGGCGAGTTCCGGTATGGCGGGGTATTTTTGTGGAAACCGGAGAAGGTCAGGTATCCTCTGCGACGAGCAATTCCATCGGTTCGGATTCTCCCCGGCCCAGGACAAAGATCGAATAGGAGACGCCGGCCCGAACGGTCAGATAGAAGGAGAGCAGCATTCCCGACAGGGTGGAGATGGCGGCGGTGGATTCGATGGGATCGAGCTGACCCTGATAGGGGGTGATATACTGTCCGGTTTCGGCGAGATAGAACTGGTACTCGCCCGGCCGGATCCGCTTAAAGGGGGTGACCTCACGGTACTGGACGTTGGACGCTGCCACCCTTCCGCCCGATGTCAGAAGGTCGAGCGGATTGCTGTAGTAGTCGAGATTGCACAGCCGCAGGCAGGCCATTGCGCCCTGGTAGGGACAGATGTCGTCGCTGATCTGCATCAGATCCATTCCGCTTGCCGTCTTGACAATCGCCACGGTGCTGCGGCTGTCCGCACGGAACGGAAGGGTTTTTTGCAGGTAGATATAGCCGTTTTGCCCCGAGACAGTGACCATCTGATATCCCGGCGCCACCCGCCCGTAGGCGGTCATCGACCCGTAAGGAAACTGATCGGAGACCTGCGTGTTTCCCAGTGAGATACGGAAGGGCTCATAGCCTGATACCGTGTTGAGGAACCGCACCATTCCGCTTCGGGGGAAGGTACAGTGAAAACACAGAGAAGGGCGGTTGACGATCGGATAATTGGGCCATACCGGCCCGCCTTCGCCGGGATTGGGCAGCGGAACAACCGGCGTCGAGGCGTCAGGGAGGGGGTCGACCGGTCCGCCTTCACCGGGGTTGGGCAGGGGGATTACCGGCGTTGAGGCGTCGGGAAAGGGGTCGACCGGTCCGCCTTCACCGGGGTTGGGCAGGGGGATTACCGGCGTTGAGGCGTCAGGGAGCGGTGCGACCGGTCCGCCTTCGCCCGGGTTGGGCAACGGAACAACCGGGGTCGAGGCATCGGGAAGAGGGGAGACCGGCCCGCCTTCGCCGGGGTTGGGCAGCGGAATAACCGGGGAGGAAGCAGAGGAGAGGCTCGGTGAAGACGCCTGGTTTCGTCCTGTTCCCATCCCGTTCATCGTGCGGCTTCGGAAATTGCGTCCGTTATTTGGCAGATACATAGGGCAGAAGCTCCTTTGTTCAAGAGTGGATGGTTCATCCTATGTTGCAGCCGAAGCGAATGTGCAGCGAAGGAAAAGCGAAGCAAAACCGAACCTTTTCAGCGCCGGCTGATCCTTCGGGAATGTGAACATGATGCTGACAGAATACTGGCCGGAGATCCGGAAAAAGAAAAAGGACCCGGAGCGTATGGCTCCGGGTCCTTGTCTGGCCTGGTTGGTCACTTTAGATCGCCTGGGACGCGTGTACGAATTTTGAGCAAAGAAAAAAGCCTGGAGCGCATTTGGCTCCAGGCCCTTGCCTGGTGCGGTAGATGGGACTTGAACCCATACGTCGTGCGACACACGCCCCTCAAACGTGCCTGTCTGCCAATTCCAGCACTACCGCAGATTTCATGTCGCCGAGCGAACCGGCAACGTGTGTTATTATATCATCGCCTCTGAAATCTGTCAAGCAAAATTGCGGCGAAAAGAACGGAAATGTTTGAGAAATCTGTCGGTTTTCGTTTGCCTTTCGGTATAGTTTCAAAAAAGAGGGACATTTGACGGTGATTATGAGGCGAAAAGAAGAGAATCATTGCTGTATTTGTTGAGAACTGATCTTTCAACAGCACCGGCAAGCGGGTTTGCCGGGGATTTGTTGAAAACTGTGTTGAATTTGTTTATAACTCACCGTATATCCGCCTGAAACCCATACTTGTGCAGCAGTGAAGGGAATGTTATAATGAACGCAGCGGAATATCGATTTGGATGGCAGTATCCCGCCTTGACCGGGCAACTGCTGATCCAATGGCATCATCCAAAGGAAAGGAAGGCCCACCCATGAGCAAGTATCAGATCAATACCGTCTGTGTCCAAGGAGGATACACCCCTGGAAACGGAGAGCCCCGGCAGATTCCGATCGTCCAGTCCACCACCTTCAAATATGCAACCAGCGAGGATATGGGGAAGCTGTTCGATCTGGAAGCCAGCGGTTATTTTTATACCCGGCTTCAGAACCCCACCAATGACTTTGTTGCCAACAAGATTTGCGAGATGGAAGGCGGAACGGCGGCGATGCTGACCTCGTCGGGACAGGCGGCCAACTTCTACTCGATTTTCAATATTGCCAATTGCGGCGATCACGTTATCTCGACTACTGCGATCTATGGTGGGACCTATAACCTTTTTTCGGTCACAATGCGGAAAATGGGAATCGAGTTTACCTTCATCGATCCCGACTGCACCGAGCAGGAGCTGGAAGCGGCCTTCCGCCCCAATACCAAGGCGGTATTTGGAGAGACGATCGCCAACCCGGCTCTCACCGTGCTGGATATCGAGAGATTTGCGAATGCTGCTCACCGTCATGGCGTACCGTTGATCATTGACAATACCTTTGCCACACCGGTCAACTGCCGCCCGTTTGAGTGGGGCGCTGATATCGTTACCCATTCGACCACCAAGTACATGGACGGTCACGGCGCAGGGGTCGGCGGCTGCGTCGTCGATTCGGGCAAATTTGACTGGAACCGCTATGCTGACCGCTATCCCGGCCTGACCACCCCCGATGAAAGCTACCACGGGGTAACCTATACCGAGCGGTTTGGGCTGGCCGGCGCTTTTATCACCAAGGCGACCGCACAGCTGATGCGCGACTTTGGATCGATCCAATCCCCGCAGAATGCCTTTTTGCTGAATCTGGGGCTGGAGAGCCTGCATGTCCGGATGGCACGGCACTGTGAAAACGGGATGGCGGTCGCGCAGTACCTCTCGAAGCATCCGAAGATCGCCTGGGTTCGCTACTGTGGCCTGCCGGGGGACCGGTATTATGAACTGGCACAAAAATATCTGCCCAATGGATCCTGTGGAGTGGTTTCCTTTGGCGTCAAGGGCGGACGAAGCGCCGCCGAGTGTTTCATGAAGCATCTGAAGCTGGCCGCCATCGAGACCCATGTGGCGGATGCGCGGACCTGCTGCCTGCATCCCGCGTCGGCGACCCACCGTCAGATGAATGACGCTGAGCTGGAGGCGGCGGGGGTGTCGCCCGATCTGGTTCGCTTCTCCTGCGGACTGGAGGACGCCCGGGATCTGATCGCCGATCTGGAGCAGGCGCTGGCCCAGGTGTAAACGGCCGCAATATTCCGGATCGGGCAAGGATGCGTTTTGCGGTTTCCTGCCGGTGTGGGAGAACATCTATCGCGTGAAAGGAGAGATCGATATGTTTCCAGACGACGAACTGGCTCTGAAGGCCCGGCAGGACAAATCTCCGCTTTACCGGCATGTCGCCGTTACCTATCTGTGGATGTTTGTCGGCCTGGCTCTGACCTTTGTGACCGGAATTTTGCTGTTTTCCAGCAATCTGGTTTTTCTGTTCTACCGCATCCCGGCGGTATCAATCCTGCTGCTTGGTGCACAGCTGGGGCTGGTGATTTTTCTGAGCGCCCGGTTTACCCGGATGTCGGTCAACGGATGCCGCGCCGTTTTTATCTTCTATTCGGTGCTGACCGGGTTTGTCGTCGCATCGGTTCTTATCGCCTACGACGCCGTTTCGGTCTTTCTGGCGTTTGGCTCCGCCACGCTTTTCTTCGGCTGTATGGCGGCTGCCGGCCTGATCACCCGGCGGGATGTTTCGGGGTTCGGGCCGCTGGTGGTTTTTGGCCTGCTGGCCCTTCTGGTGATGGAGATGGTCAACCTCTTTCTGCAGGCTGATGCGCTCGATTCGATGCTGTCCCTCGCCGGGGTCGCTATCTTCCTGGGGATCACGACCTATGATTCCAAACGGACCAAGGACCTCTATTATGCCCATCAGGACAACCCGGAGATGCTTGGCAAGATGTCGATCTATTCGGCGCTGGAACTGTATCTCGATTTTATGAACCTATTCGTCTATCTGCTCCGCCTGATCGGAAAGAAGCGGTGAGAGAAGACCGGCCGGTCCAGACGGATCGGCCGGTTGTATTTTGGGAGGCTGAAATGAAGGATTTTATTTTGGGGTTGGCGCAGATTGAGACCTCCTGCCTTGATCTGGGCGGGAACCTGGAAAAGATCGAGCAGTATACTGTCGGGGCAGCCCGAAAGGGCGCTTCGGTGGTCTGTTTTCCCGAAGGAGCGCTGACCGGTTATACCGTTCAGCGGGCTGGTGAAGTTGCGGTGGCGCGGAATCATCCGGCCTGTCTGCAGCTGGCCGCGCTGGCCCGGCGGGAGAAAATTATCCTCTCCTGCGGTTTGCTTGAGCGGGGAGAAGACGGCGCTCTTTTTATCACCCAGCTGCTCTGCATGCCGGACGGCCGCTGCAGCGGGTATCGGAAGACCCATCTGGGCGGCAAAGAAGCCGGGGTATTTCGACCGGGAAACGGGCTTGGCGTGTTTGAAACGGATCTGGGAAAGCTGGCCATCGCGATATGCTATGATACCCACTACCCCGAGCTGGTGCAGGCGCTGTCACTTCGGGGCGCCGGGGTGGTGCTGGCGCCGTTTGCATCGCCGCAGGATCCGCTTCGCAGGGAGACCTGGATGAAATATCTGCCGGCGCGCGCCTATGACAATCGGGTCTATCTGGGCTGCTGCAATCTGACCGGGAACAATGGGATCGGCGAGTCCTTTTCAGGCGGAACGGTGTTATTTGATCCAGACGGGGAAATTCTCTGTGAATCCTTCTCCCGCGAAGAGACGCTGCTGACCGCCGCCATATCGGCGCAGCGGTTGGAGGAATACCGCGGCGGCGCACCGCAAACGCTGCCCTACCGGTACTTTCCGGCGGGACGCAGAACCGAACTGTATTGACAAAAAAGGAGGGGCATGGAATTTCCATGCCCCTCCCTGTTACAGCGGGAATTATCGGTGTTTGTTGATTGCCTGCTGGTAGAGCTCCAACAGATATTTGGCAATCGAGTCGCTGCTGCGCTCCCGGACGGAATCTCGCACCCGCTGAGCCAGCGCCTTGCGCTGGTCGGGGGTAATACTGGCCAGTTTGTGGAGAATTCCTCCGAATTCCTCGGCGGTCTCAAAGAGATAGCCGTTGACCCCAACCTGGATCTGGTCGATATTGTCGGGATCGAGCCGCTGGACGACCGGCAGGCCGGATGCCTGTGCCTCGAGCATTGAAATCGAATACATTTCGGAGAGGGAGGCGGTTGCATAGGCGTTGCAGCAGGCGTAGTAGGGGGCGATTTGCTCGTGCGGAACCGCTCCGGTGAAGAGGATCCGCTCGTGCAGGCCCAGCTCCTGCACCATCTCCTCGAGCTCCTTGCGGTAAGGGCCCTCCCCGATGATAAGCAGGTAGTGGGAGGGGTCTCCTCCGCATTGGGAGGCCCAGAGCCGGATAAGGTTGTCAACACCCTTCTCCCGTCCGATCCGGCCGCAGAAGCAGGTGACAAAGGCGTCGGGCGGAATGTGGTACCGCTGCCGGATTTCGGCGCGCTGTTCGGGGGAGGTGGCCGACTCGGCATAATCGTCGAGTTCGACTGAATTGGGGATGATATAGACCTTGCGGTTGACACCGGCGTTGGCCAGGTAATCGATCGATTTTTTGGATGGACTGGTGATGATGTCGGCGCGCCGGCAGATGAAGCGGACATAGTTGTGGGAAACCCGGCGTGCAATTCCGGTCAGCGGACCGGGCGCGATATAGTAGATATAATCATCGTACATCGTGTGGAGGGTGTAGACCAGCGGGATATGCAGGGCGCGGGCGGCCCGCACGCCGGCCAGTCCGATGGAGAATTCCTGCTGGATGTGGATGATGTCCGGCTGAAACTCCTTGATTTTTTTCATCAGGGTCATACTGATCGGACTGGAGAGGCCATAGCCGTAGATTCGTTTGACCTCGAGGGCGGGGCAGCGCAGAATGCCATCTTCCAGCACATGCTCGTGAACGGTTTTGTCTGCGGTGACAATCAGGACCTCATGTCCGTTGTGGATCAG
>CASEBP010000005.1 GCA_949285275.1 uncultured Oscillospiraceae bacterium
CGGGCCACAGGGCATCCCCGGTCCCAACGGCGCGACCGGTCCCACCGGGCCGGCCGGAGCACAGGGGAACACCGGGCCGGCCGGACCCACTGGGCCCACTGGGCCCACCGGACCGCAGGGCATCCCGGGACGGGACAGCGAAACCGGACCTACCGGGCCGCAGGGAGAGCCCGGTCCCAACGGCGCGACCGGCCCCACCGGACCGACCGGGCCCCAGGGTATTCCCGGCCCCAACGGTGCAACCGGGCCCACCGGACCGGTACCGGATGATGTCTTTGCCAGCTTTGCTGTCTATGCCCTGCGGTTTGTCAACGGAGAGCAGATTCAGATGGGGACATCGGTCCCCGACCCAACCGGACAGATCACGCTGGTCGGAACCACCCAGGTCGCCCTTCAGCCCGGATACTACCTGATCACCTACCACGTTTCATCGCTGCTCGGCGACGAGGGCTATATGCAGGTGACCCCATCCTACAACGGCGAGATCCACATCGAATATGGGGTCTATGCCAAGACCGGCGCGGGCAAAACGAGCGCCGAAGGTTCGGCCAGCCTGATCGTCCCAGCGCCTTCGCCGACCGTCTTCACCCTCACCTACAACAGCAACGTCAGCAGTACCGACGGCGCTATGACCATGACCGTTCTCCAACTGCAGAGAAGCATCTGACCCCCGCGTGTGAGGTTCCGGGCAATCTTCGCACTGCATGGACAGGAGGAAAAGCCAATGGGCCATTATCATGTCTGCGTTTACGCCATCTGCAAAAACGAAGCCCCGTTTGTCGACCGCTGGCTCGAATCGATGAAGGAGGCAGACAGCATTGTCGTGCTGGACACCGGTTCGACCGACGACACGGTCGAGCGCCTCGAGCGCGGCGGAGCCCGGGTCACCCAGGAGATCATTTCCCCCTGGCGGTTTGACACGGCGCGCAACCGCTCGCTCGAGCTGGTTCCCCCCGAAGCGGACATCTGTGTCTGCACCGACCTCGATGAACAGTTCCATCCCGGCTGGCGTGCACTGCTCGAAGCCGCCTGGGGGCCGGGCGTCGGGCAGGCAACCTACCGCTACACCTGGAACTTCAACCCCGACGGCAGCGAAGGGGTGGTCTTCTGGTACGAAAAAATCCACGCACCCGGCCTATACCGCTGGGTGCATCCGGTGCATGAGGTGCTCGAATACACCGGAAGCGCTCCTCGCCCGCGCACAGTCCGGGTCGAGGGGATGCAGCTTGATCACCATGCCGATCCCCAAAAATCCCGCTCCCAATACCTGCCGCTGCTGGAACTGTCGGTAGCCGAGAACCCCCAGGACGATCGCAACCTTCACTACCTTGGCCGGGAGTATCTGTTTCACCGCCGCTGGGACGACGCAATCACCGTCCTGAAGCGGCATCTCGCGCTGCCGACCGCCACCTGGGCGGATGAACGCTGCGCCTCGATGCGGTTTCTGTCCCAGTGCTACCGGGCCAAAGGGGAGATCCGGCAGGCCGAGAACTGGCTGCTTCGGGCCGCTGCCGAAGCTCCCTGGCTGCGGGAGCCCTGGGCTGAGCTGGCCGGATTCTTCTGGTCGCAGCAGGAGTATGAGGGGACGGTCTGGGCAGCGCGCCGCTGCCTGGCCATCGCAGCCCGCCCGGAGAGCTATATCTGTTCGGCCGAGGCCTGGGGCGCACTGCCGTGGGATCTGCTTTCGCTGGGGCTGTGGTATACCGGACAGAAAGCTGAAGCGATCGATGCCTGCCGCCATGCATCCGGCCTCGCTCCCGCAGACAGCAGAATTGCCGGGAATCTGCGCTGGATGCAGGAGCACCTCTGATCCGTTTTATCCGCAAAAAAAACGGCCCGCCGCCTGAGACGGGCCGTTTTGTTCAGCAGAGAAAACAGGGCGAAGGGCCGTTTGGCCCTCAGCCGCAGCACCAGTGGCCGCAGGAGCTTGACGGGCAGGCGCAGGTGACCGAGGTCGTGCTGCCGCACCCACAGGAGCAGGAACAGGAGGAACAGCCGCAGGAGGAGGAGCCATTCTGCGAAGGGCTCAGGGTGACCGTTCCGGTCCAGCCCCGCCCGTCAGTGATGGTCAGCACATTCGCGCCGCTGCAGCCACAGTCCCAGGAGGAGCCGCCGCAATGATTGCAACACATAGGATACTCTCCTTACGATACAATGTGAAATCCCAAAGGAATTACGCCCGTTTGACCGGGGCATGGTATATCCTATGCATCACTGCCGTCCGAAGGTTCCGGCCGCGGCTGCCGGTCCGATTCCCAGGCGGCACAGAGCGCAAGCTTTTCGGCGCGGGAGAGCTTCTTCAAAGCGGCTTCCCGGCGCATCGCCGCCCGTTTCCCGCCGCACCCCTCGAGGTAGGCCAGCCGCACCGGCAGCCGCGCCCGGGTATACTTCGCGCCGCGTCCGGCGTTGTGGGCGGCGAGCCGTCCGGCCGGATCGAAGGTCCATCCGGCGTAGAGGGTGCCGTCGGCACAGCGCAGCAGGTAGGCGTAGGCGGTCGGTTGTTCCATGCCGCACCCCCTTTCGTTTTTCCAGCATACCGCGGCTGCCGCCCGAAAGTCAAGCGTCCGCCAATTGCGGCGGTAACTGACGGTCTCTTTTTGGGGAAAAGGGAAAAATTTCGCCGCCCGTGTGGACAGGCCCGGCGCAGGCGTGCTATACTGAGCAAAGCACACGGCGGGAGGAATACTCCCACCGGTTCCTTTAATTCGGCCCGGGAGGCCGGCAAGGTGCGCTTGGATTTGAATAGGCCGGTTTCCGGCGGGATCAAGGGGCGTCTTGCCGCATCTCCTATGCGGCCGGGCGTCCTGTTTTTTACCGGCGGGGATGTCCGCCATTTTCAAGCGAAAAAGGAGGTACGCAAACCGTGAAACGCAAGAACATCATGGACGCGTCGGAGGTCTCCCGCGCCTCGACCCGTCTCGCCCATGAGCTAATCGAGCGCAACAAGGGAGTGGAGGACCTGGTGCTGATCGGCATTCAGCGCCGCGGGGTTCCGCTGGCCAAACGGGTCGCCGCGCTGGTAGAGCAGTTCGAGGGGGCCCAGATCCCGGTCGGAATGCTCGACATCACCTTCTACCGCGACGATCTTTCGCTGCTTGCCGAGCATCCGGTCATCAACGGCACCGATATTCCCTTTATGATCCAGGGAAAGAAGGTCGTGCTGGTCGACGACGTGATCTACACCGGCCGCACCGCCCGCGCCGCAATCGAAGCGGTGATGGAAGCTGGCCGTCCCCGCTGTATCCAGCTGATGGTCATGATCGACCGCGGCCACCGGGAGCTGCCAATCCGGGCGGACTTTGTCGGGCGCAACCTGCCGACCTCCCACAGCGAGATCGTCCACGTCTGTGAGGAGGAATTCGACGGGGAGAGCGGCGTCTTTATCGAGACGATGGAATAACGATACGGCCCCGGCCCGCCGGGGTCCGGTGAAAGGATGAGAAGATGGCACTCAAACGAAAGGATCTGCTCGGCCTGCGGGACATCACCCGCGAGGAAATTGAGGAAATCCTCAAAACGGCCGAGACGATGAAAAAGGTCGTCGTCGGCCCGAACAAAAAGACCTCCCACCTGCAGGGGAAGTCGATCGTCACCCTGTTTTATGAAAATTCAACCCGCACCCGTCTCTCCTTCGAGCTGGCCAGCAAATATATGTCGGCCGTCGCGGCGAATATCTCCGCCTCCTCCTCAAGCGTCAAGAAGGGCGAGACGCTGATCGACACCGCCCAGACCATCGACAGCATGGGCACGGATGTCATCATCATGCGCCACCCCATGAGCGGCGCCCCGCATATCATGGCGCAGCATGTCCGCTCGTCGGTCATCAACGCCGGGGACGGCATCAATGAGCACCCCACCCAGGGGCTACTCGACATGCTGACCATCCAACAGAAAAAGGGCGGCTTTGATGGACTGAAGGTCGCTATCGTCGGGGATGTCGTCCATTCCCGGGTGGCCCGCTCCAACGTCTACGGGCTGACCAAAATGGGGGCGCGGGTTGTGCTGGCCGGCCCTCCCACCCTGCTGCCCGCGCCCGGCTGCGAGCTGCCCGGGGCCGAATATGCCCCG
>CASEBP010000006.1 GCA_949285275.1 uncultured Oscillospiraceae bacterium
GATGCCGCAGATCTGGTCGGGTGTTTTCCCGGCGCCGTAGATCACCTCCGCCGCACCCTGCCGCAGTCCGCGGTGGTGGTCGACTTTAGCGTAGCCCAGGTCCTCAAACGGCTGCAGGCGAAGTTTTTGCAGCGCCTGCTCCGGGGTCAGAGCCCCGTCCCGGACCGAATGGAGTAAAGCGAGTGCGTCTGTCTGGTTCATCTTGTGTGTCCTCCCGAAAAAAAGCGGACAGAATGATTGGAATCACTCTGTCCGCCGGGTGCCGGTTCAGCTGATTGTTGCCATCACGTCGCTGACCGAGGGTTTTTCGTCAATCAATCCCTGCTCATAGAGCCAATCAATGTTATTTTGCCACATTTCTTCGCTTTGTGCAAGGAAGGAAATTTCGTCGGTCTCCATCAGTGGCAGCAGGGTTTGCATACTGCTGCGCTCGACCGTCTCGGAGAGAGGGAAGTTCTCAGCATTCTGGTTGGCCAGCAGGGTCGCAAGCGCCGCCTCGGGGTCGGCCTTCATGTCGGCGAATCCCTTGGCGCTGGCCCGCAGGAAGGCGGCCAGCGTTTCCGGCTCGGTTTCAATCATCTCGTCGCTAGCCAGGAAGACCGCCTCATAGTAAGTTGGAACCCCATAGTCGTCAAGGTCGAAGTAGTTGACTTCAAAGCCCTCCTCCTCCATCTGGGGGACCTCGTGGTTGACCAGACAGCCGATGGTAGCGTTGACGTTACCGGTCGTCATCGAACTCATCAGGTCGAAGCCCACGTCGATCATCGTCACATCGGAAGAGTCGGCTCCGACATACTCCATCATGCTGCGGATCAGCGCTTCGCTCAGCTCGGTGCCGGCATAGCCAATCGTCTTGCCGATCAGGTCGGTCGGGGAATTGATGTTCTGATCCTTGAGGCTCAGCACGATGTTCAGAGGCGCCTGTACCACCGCACCGATCGATTTGATCGGGACGTCCTGATTGGCGCGGGCGAGGATGACATCCTGCTGGTAGTAGACGCCGATCTGCGCCCGTCCCGCAGCCACAAGAGACAGCGCGTCGTTGGCGTTGGAGGGAAAGCGGATATTGACCTTCAGCCCTTCGTCGGCAAAGTACCCCTTGTCGATCGCCACATACAGAAAGGCATGCAGCGCATTGGGATACCAGTCGAGGACGACGTCAAGTTCGCGCAGTGCGGTGCCGTCCGACTGGGCAGCAGAGGCTTGGGATGAACCGGCGGGGGCAGCCGAACTGGCCGGAGCGCCGCAGGCACAAAGCAGCAGGGCAAGGGCGGTTAGAAGAGAAAGCAGTCGCTTCATGTTGATTCTCCTTGAAAATACAAATTGTATGTTTTTATGACAAAATAACATTATGTCGAATTTCCGAGGAAGCAGGCGGAAAAAGAATAATACTGTCAGGATAAATAACTAGAAATAATACAAATTACAGCTCGCCGCGCCAGTGGATCAGCCGTTTTTCCAGCCAACCAATCCCGGCGACCAGCAGCATCGCTACCGCCGAGAGCAGGACAATCGGTGCAAATACCCCGGCACCGTCGAGCTGGGTCATCATCCGGCGGGAGAAGTAGCCGAGCCCGCTCTGAGAACCGAGCCACTCGCCGATTGCCGCGCCGATGATGCTCATCGGGACCGCCATCTTGATCGCCGAGAAGAAGGACGGCAGGGCGGCGGGGATCTTCAGCTTGCAGAAGATCTGCAGCCGGGTTGCGCCGTAGGTGGCGAGCAGCTCGACCATCTCGGTTTTGACCGACTGGAAGCCATCGTAGACGGTGATAACGATCGGGAAGAAGGTGATCAGCACCGTCACCAGCACCTTGCTCCAGATGCCATAGCCGAACCAGAGGACAAAGAGTGGGGCAAGCGCAGTGGTGGGGATGGTTTGGGAGGCGATGATGATCGGATAGAGGGCTTTGCGGGCCAGCGGGAAACTGTCCATCGCAACCGCCAGCAGCAGCCCCAGCGCCAGCGAGATCAGCAGCCCGATGCCGGTAACCTGCATCGTTGCGGGCAGATGAACGGCCAGAAGGGGCTGGCGCAGCTCCCACAGCCGGGCGAGAATCTGGGTGGGGGAGGGGATGATATAGGCGGCATTTACCTTCATGGCAGCGCCCTGCCAGCCGAGCAGCAGCAGGAATACCAGCACGAGGGCGGGCAGATTGCCGCGGTTGAGGATGCTGCGCTTCATCCTGTCACCTTCCTTCGCAGCGAGTCGAGCAGCCGTTCCCGCAGCTGCAGGATTTCCGGCCGGGCGAGCATCTCCCGCCGGCGGGGATAGGGAAGCGGCACCTCGATTTCGGTCAGCGACCGGATTGGGGTCGAATCGACCACCAGGATCCGTCCTGACAAAAAGATGGCCTCTTCGACATCGTGGGTGATAAAAAGCACCGTCTGGCGGTGTCGTTCCCACTGGCCGAGCAGCCACTCCTGCATCGAGACGCGGGTCAGAAAGTCCAGTGCCGAGAACGGCTCATCGAGCAGCAGCAGCGGGCAGCCGGTCAGGGCGGTGCGGCCGAAGGCGGCGCGTTGGCGCATGCCGCCCGAAAGCTCGGCGGGATATTTTTTGCCGCAGTCGGCCAGTCCGACCTCGGCGAGGGTCTCGTCAACCCGGCGCTGCATCTCTCCGCGGGAGAGCCCGCCCCGGATTTCGAGCGGGAGCCGCAGGTTTTCTCCGACGGTGCGCCACGGGAAGAGCAGGTCCCGCTGCGGCATATAACCGCAGTACTGCCGCTGTTCGGCGATCGGGCGCCCGCCGACCCGGATTTCCCCCGCGGCGGGGGAGAGGAGGCGGTTGATCAGCCGGAAAATGGTACTTTTGCCACAGCCGCTGACTCCGATGATCGAGACGAAGGAGCCTTCCTCGACCGAGAAGGAGAGGTTCTGCAGCGTATCAAAGTCCTCCGACGGATAGCGGTAGGTGACCCCTCTGAGTTCGAGCATCATCGCGCCATCTCCCACGACATATCCCAGAACTGCCCCTCAAAGCGGCTGCAGTCGAGAAAGACCTCCTCAAGCCGGTCCAGCCGGGGGGATGGCAGGGAGGCGACGGCTGCATCCATCCGGTCGATCAGCGCCCGGTTGGTCGTCTGGTAACCCTCGCTGGCGTAGCCCTCGATCCACTCCCCATAGAACGGGTGAGACAGGGCGCCTGGGATGGCGGCGAGCCGCTGCCCGATCTCGGCGTAGCTCCAGGAGCAGGCGAGGATGGCAGAAAGGACCTCCGGCGTGCCGCCGGCATACCCCACCGACAGCATATAGCGGGTGTAGGCGCGGTTGGTCAGCGACATCTGCACCGAAGCAGCCTGTTCGTCGGAGATGCCCAGCCGCTTCATATAGGCGCGGTGGGTGTTCATCTCACCATTGAGCACCGCATCGACGTTTTGGGAGAAGAAGCGCATCTCCTCCGGCGCGTCGGACTTGAGCAGCCCGAGGGCAAATACCTTGGCATAGTCGTAGAGATAGAGATAGTCCTGCAGCAGGAAGAACCGAAACCGCTCGAGGGAGAGCGAGCCGTCCCCGATGCCGGTCACAAATGGATGGGTGAAATACTGCTGCCAGATGTCATCGGCGGATTGGCGAAGGCGCTGCGTAAAGGTTGTCATGCGTCATCCTCCTGACTGGACGAGGGGGGCGGGCTGCTCCGCAGTGCGGCGGCGGCCGTCCGGTAGTCGTCGATATATTCGTATACGATGGCCCGCAGTTCCTCCTGGCGCCGTTCGGACGAGGGATCGTATACCCCCACTGCATAAAAACCGGCGTCCCGGGCGGTTCTGGCGGCATAGGGGGCATCCTCCAGTACGGCGACCTCGCCGGGATCCGAAGCGCCCAGACGGGCGGCAGCCAGCTGGTAGATATGCGGGGAGGTTTTCCCGATGCCGGTATCCTCGCAACTGACCACGAAAGAGAAATACTGCATCAGGCCGAGCCGATTGAGACAGGTGGCAGCCAGCTGGGAATCGGTCGCGGTGGCGACGCACATCCGGACCCCCCGGCTTTGCAGCGCCTCGAGGAAGGTCCCGACCCCTTCCCGCGGGCCGATGGTGGTGCGATACTTTTCATGCATCAGTTCGTTCATCTCGGCGGCGAGCTGTTCGGGAGACCCTTCGAGACCGAGGGTGTTGAAGTAGGCGCCGGTTTCAGCCATTGTCATCGTCGCGACCCGGCGGCGCAGATCGGCAGGAACAGGGATCCCCTTGGCGGTCAGGTAGTCCCGACCGAGGTTCTTCCAGGCGGGCATCGAGTCGACCAGCGTCCCGTCCATGTCGAAGATGGCGTAGGGCTTGTTCATCGGCGATCCCCCGCAAAGAGCTGGTCGGACAGAGCGCGCAGGGTCCGGGTGGCCCGAACCGGGTCAGGCGAAGCAAAGATTGCGGAGATGACCGCGACCCCGTCGATTCCGCTTCCAGCAAGCTGCTCGATGTTTGATTCATTGATCCCTCCGATTGCGACAATCGGAATGGAGACCGCCCGCCGGATTTCGAGCAGCTGGTCGACGGTGATATTCTGGGCGTCCTTTTTGGTGGTGGTACCGAAGACCGCGCCGACCCCGATGTAGTCAGCGCCATTTTGTTCGGCACGGACAGCGGTTTCGACCGTGTTGGCCGAAACACCGAGGATTTTATCCGGGCCAAGCAGTGCACGCAGGTCACGGCCCTTGATATCCGACTGACCGACGTGTACCCCATCCGCCCCGATCTCCATCGCAATTTCGACGCTGTCGTTGACGACAAAGGGAACCCGGTAACGGGCGGCAAGGTCCTTAAGCTCCCGGGCCTCGGCCAGAAAGGCGGCGCTGTCGAGCGTTTTCTCCCGCAGCTGCAGGAAGGTTGCACCGGCCGCCAACACCTCCTCGACCTGTGGCACAAAGGGACGGCCGTTGAGCCAGCTGCGGTCGGTGATAGCGTAAAGCCGCATCGATTCGTTAGAAACCTTCAATGTTGAGTCCTCCTTTGAGTTGTTCAGGGGTCATAAGGCTGACCGCATCGATCAGGCAGGTGCGGAAGGTTGCATTCCCGCCGCCGAGCCGGATGGTCCGCTCCCGGGCAAGTTCACCGGCATAGCCCATTGTTCCGACGGCGGCGACCGATGCCTCAAAGGGCCTGTCCGGATTGGCCCCGCAGAAGGCGCCGAGCAGCGCAGTCAGCATACAGCCGCTGCCGGTGATACGGCTCATTTCGGCGCAGCCGTTTCGCACCAGGCAGACCCGGTCGCGGTCGGCGATGATGTCGATGACCCCTGAGACGGCGATCACCGCGCCGAGTCGGTGGCTGAGATCCTTGGCCATCGATACGGCGGCGGGCAGCGTCTTTTCGGTGATGACGTCGGCAGATCCGACATCCACCCCGCGGGTTGATGAGGAGCCGACGGCGAGCGCCTTGATTTCCGAGGCGTTGCCCCGCACGACGGTCAGCGAGACCTGTCCGGTCAGCGCGGCGCAGCTTTCCCGCCGCAGCCGGGAGGCGCCTGCCGCCACCGGGTCGAGTACGACCGGAATTCCCCGGCGGTTGGCGGCTTTTGCGGCGAGGATCATCGCGTCGAGGTCCTCAATGGCCCCCATGTTGAGTACCACCGCCTGCGAAACAGCGGCGATTTCCTCGACTTCGCGGGGGTCATGGGCCATCGTCGGGGAGCCGCCCGCAGCCAGAATGATGTTGGCGCAGTCGTTGACGGTGACGAAGTTGGTGATGGTATGCACCAGCGGATTGCGGTCGGCAACCTGCCGCAGTGCAGCGGCAGAGGCGTCACAAAGTGCCTGGTTGTTCAATGGTGGGCTTCCTCCTCTTCCCCGAGGATGGACAGCATCCGTTTCATGACCCCCGAGCGCTTGAGCATCGAAAGCACCGCAACCCCCAGACAGGCCCCGACGAAGGAGGCGGGGGCGAAGTAGGGGATGTAGTAGAACGGCGACTGCAGATCCATTCCATAGATGTATTTCATCGGGTAGTAGCAGATGACGGCGCTGATCAGGCCGGTGCCGATCAGCTCCCCGAGCACCAGGCTCCAGAAAGCGCGGAACCGGCGGTAGAACAGCCCGGCGAGCAGCGCGCCGAAGATGGCGCCGAGCACAGACATGATGGTGCGGCCGCTCATCATCCGCAGTACCCCGCAGAGAAAGGCGGCGAGCATTCCGTACCACGGACCGACAAAGACGGCGGCGATGACATTGACAAAGTGCTGAAACGGTGCCATTGCCGGAAAGTAGACGAAGGTGCACAGCACGAAGCTCAGGCAGGCGAACATGGCAGTCAGCACCATCTTTTTGATCCGGATCGAGTCCATCACAGCGTCCCTCTTTCCGTATCGCGGTTGTGCTTGGCGGTTTTCTCCTCGATGGTCAGTACACCGGCGGGATTGTAGTTAATTTTGACATAGGTCATGACCCCTGGCGCTCCAGCCTCGACGCAGCGCAGAGAGCAGCCGCGCACGATCTCCATCAGCGTGTCATAATCCCCTTCGACCGTCGTTTCGAACGGCCCGACAACGGTGGACAGGCCGAAGGATTTGATGTAGGCGATGACCTCATCGACGGCGCGGATCGTCTCCTCGTTGGTGGCAACTTTGGGCAGGACCTGAATGGCAACACTGGCGTTCATCGTTACCGTCCCTCCCCGATCGCAAAGCAATGGTTGAGCGGGCCGCTCCCCTTGCCAAGATTCAGCCCGCTGGAGAGCGCACCGGTGATATACTTCTTGGCCAGCCGCACTGCCTCGGGGAGTGGAAGCCCAAATGCGAGCTGGCAGGCGATTGCCGACGACAGCGTGCAGCCGGTGCCGTGGGTGTTGGGATTGTTCACCCGGGGGGCGTGGTACCAGTGGGCCTGACCGTCGTGATAGAGCAGATCGTCGGCGGTGTCGGTGAGGTGGCCGCCCTTGACCAGAACGGCGCCAGGGATCTGGCCGGCGATCTGTCGGGCCGCCTGCAGCATCCCGTCGGTCGATTCGATGGAGATGCCGCAGAGGCATTCCGCTTCGGGAATGTTGGGGGTAATGACGCAGGCAAGCGGGAGCAGTTGTTCGCGCAGCGTCGAGACAGCCTCATCCTGCATCAGGCGGCTGCCGCTGGTCGCGACCATGACAGGATCGACGACGATATTTTCGGCGTGGTAGTCGCGCAGCTTCTGGGCGATGACCCGGATGATGGCGGCGTTGGAGACCATGCCGATCTTCACCGCATCGGGGCGGATGTCCTGAAAGACGCAGTCGAGCTGCTGTCCGACAAATTCGGGGGTCGCCTCCTGTACCCCGTAGACCCCGGTGGTGTTCTGGGCGGTCAGGGCGGTGATCACACTCATTCCGTAGACGCCGTGGGCGGTCATCGTTTTGAGATCGGCCTGGATGCCGGCCCCGCCGGAGCAGTCCGAACCCGCGATGGTCAGAACCTTTTTCATACAACAAAACTCCTTTCATCTGCCATGTCCGGAAAACAGAAAAGCAGGGCATCCCTGTGGGGATACCCTGCTTGTTGTCTCAGCCTTTTGCGGAAATCCGCGAAATCCTTTCAACCGACTGCATCCCTACGTTGGCATTATCCAAATCAGGTAAGGTCGAGGGGATTTGCCCCTCCTCTCAGCCCTCCTTCGAGAGCTCCCTTGCACACTTCAGTATAGCACGCCGCGCGTACAGTGTCAAGTTGGATCGAATACCGCTATCCGCCGGTGGAAAGGGAGGTCGCTTCACCGGCGCCGGAAACGACGACAGCAACCCGGTTAGGCATGCAGATGGCCACATCCATGTCCCGGGACAGCCAGCCTGCGTGGACGCAAATCTGATCGGGACAATCGGAGTGACGCACCCGGACGGCATGATCCTTTACCTCGAGCACCAGATCCACCCCGGCCTGCTCCAGCAGGGAGATTTCATAAGGCGGTTCGTCGAGGCTCAGATCGATGACCAGTAGTTCGGTTCCGTCGACCGAAACGCGGGCGACCAGTCCGGCCGACGGTGCAGGACGCAGAAGCAGCGCAGCCAGCGAAAGAACGGCCAGCAGCAGGACAACCCCTGCGGCGATCAGCGGGGCGGGGCGAAAGCGTTTCACAAGGATCCCTCCGGGCGGCGGCCTCCCCTCGGAGGGGATGGCCGGGAAATCATCCCGTTCAGTATAGCATATTTTCCTGCACGGAGCAATCGGCCCCGGAAAGAGAAAGGCGGCGCCCCGTGTGACCGGGACGCCGCAGAAAGGGCAACAAAATCAGTTCTGACGGACCTTGGCCTGGTTGGCGATCCACTCGCGCCAGACAAAGACAACCAGCAGCAGGACGGCGGCCACAATTCCCACCGGGTAGGCTACCGAGGTGGAAAGGTTCAGGCACTCCGGCGCCTGGATGAAATAGGTCGCCGACACAGCGGTCATGAAGGAAGCCGGCAGTGCCGCGAGGAAGCAGGCAGCAGGCGGGAAGCCATTGCGGTGCAGATAGACCGCACCGGTCCACAGCACCATCATCGCCAGCGTCTGGTTGCTCCAGGAGAAGTAGCGCCACAGCGTGTTGAAATCGCCCCACTGGGTCAGAGCCGCACCGAGCAGCAGCACCGGAACCGAGAGGAACAGGCGGGGCTGCCAGCGGGACTGGTCAATTTTGAACCAGTCGGCGATGGTCAGACGGGCCGAACGGAAAGCGGTGTCGCCCGAGGTAATTGGGCAGGCGATGACGCCGAGCATCGCCAGCACGCCGCCGACCGGTCCCATCATCGTGGTCGAGATCTCATAAACAACGTTGCCCGCGCCCAGCGAAGAGATGGCATCATTGAGCGGGCCAACTCCCTGGTAGAAGGAGACGCCGGCCGCCGCCCAGATCAGAGCGATAACCCCTTCGGTGACCATCGCGCCGTAGAAAACGGTGCGGCCTTCCCGCTCGGAGGTCATGCAGCGGGCCATCATCGGGGACTGGGTGGCGTGGAAGCCGGAGATTGCGCCGCAGGCGACGGTGACGAACATCATCGCCCACATCGGCAGGCCGGCGGGATGGGCGGGGGCGTCAGCGCCGAGGAATTCGGTCAGCTCAGGCATGACGTAGCTGCCGCTGAAGAGCAGGACACCGGCGATACCGGCGGCCATAATAATCAGCGCGCCGCCGAAAAGGGGATAGATCTTGCCGATAATCTTATCGATCGGCAGGAAGGTGGCGAAAAAGTAATAGAGCAGAATGACGATCAGCCAGAAGGTGGTGTTGAGCGACTCAGGAGTCAGCTTGCCGATCAGGGCGGCCGGCCCGAGCGAGAAGTTGGTGCCGACCAGGATCAGCAAGATCACCGAGAAGATCCGCATGACGATTGCCATGACCTTGCCCAGGTAGATGCCGACGATCTCCGAGATCGAGGCGCCGTCATGCCGTTCGCTCATCATGCCGGACAGGAAGTCATGCACACCGCCGCCGAGGATCGTTCCGAAGACGATCCACAGGTAGACCCGCGGACCCCAGCAGGCGCCGGACAGCGCGCCGTAGATCGGGCCAAGTCCCGCAATATTGAGCAGCTGAACCAGAAAGATGCGCCAGGTCTTCATCGGAACGAAGTCGACGCCGTCGGGATGGACGGTCGCCGGAGTAGGGCGGTCGTCGACACAAAAGACCTTCTCCACGATCTTGCTGTAGGTAAAAAATCCTACCAGCAGGAGCAGGAGACAGACGAGAAAGGTTACCATAATCGAATCCCTCCAACAGGGCTGCCGCGGTTCCGCCGCACGGCGCCGGTTGCGGTTGACGCAGATCGCAAAGAGTCCTCTGAGGCGGATGGAGGACATTGCGGAAGGAGGTGCCTCCTTCTTCCAAAACCGCACCGATTATACCACTGACGGCAGACAAGTTCAAGGGAATATCGACCTGTTTTTCAAAGTTGCGACAAAAAAGTTGAGATTTATTTAGATATAAACACATATAGATGTTGATATATGTCAGACAGAAGGCTTTTTCTGGCCGAAATTCGCAGGATACCGGGAAAAGATCATCCGATGGCCCCTTCTTCGACGGGTGTCGCAGGTCCGTCCGTTCCGCCGGATCTGTCGCCGGGATGCTGCGGGCCGCCCCTGTCAGATAGCTCAGGATCTCTGGTTCTGCCCGGGCCGTGTCCGCCGCTCCGTCCCGCCTCGAATGGCTGCCCATCGCTGCCGACCGAGGTGACGGCCGATTCCAGGGAGACAGTGAAGAGGGCCTCTCCCGGCTCAGCTGCTTCGGCAAGTCCGTTGGCGCTCTGGTTGCCGTCGGTGTTGAGGGAGAGGGTGTAGCTTTCCCCCAGGGAGAGATCGGGGGAGGAGAGCTGAATCATCCCAAACTCCCGGGACGGCGCAAAGGAGAGAATGAGGTTTCCCTCCCCGTCGGTCAGATTGACCGCAGTGCCCGCCGGCTGAGCGGCGTCAAACCAGACGGTAAGCGAGGGCTGGGACGAGGTGTCCGACAGATCCTGTGCCATCCCCGCACTGCCCGCCGCAGCGAGAATACCGCCGTTGATCTCACAGAAGGTGTTGAAATCGATTGCCGTATCGGCGCCGGCGGTAGGCCCGTTGATCAGGACGGTGCCGCCGTTGAGGGTGATCGAGCCGTTGGCGTCCAGCCCATCTCCCGAGGCGGTCACCTGCAGCAGACCGCCGTTGATGACAATATGGCTGTCGTTTCCGCCCTGGCTGAAGCGGTCCATCTCCGGCTCGCCGTCGCTGCCACCTGCCGAGTTGACCCCATCGTCCCGGGCTGTCAGACGGATCTCCCCACCGTTGAGCGTCACCGCTGCCCCTTCGAGTCCCTCATAGCAGCGGGAAATCACGATGGTTCCGCCATTGACCGTGAGGGCGGCGTCGGCGTGCAGCGCATCATCATCGGTCGCGATGGTGAAGCTGCCCGCTTCGACGGTCAGGTCGCCGTTGGAATGCAGTGCATCGTCAAGGCAGTCGAGCGAGAAGTTGCCACTGTAGAGGGTCAATGCATTTCCGGCCTTCAGTCCCTTGAAGCTGTCGGAGCCGGTCTCCTCCGACGCGGCGTCATCCGGGAGGCCCGCAGCGCCTGCGGACGGCTCGGGCGGCGCGGCGGGGGGCTGACGGTCATCCGTTTCGGTCTCCGGGCGGGAAGGGTCGTGTGCCGCTTCGGGTGTACCGTGTGCGGCTGGGGGCTCCGGAAGCGTTTGGCCGGCGCCGGCTCTCGGGGGCCCGAAGCCGCCCGCCGGCGCTGCGCTCATGTCGGTGATGACCGATCCGCCTCCGGTCAAGACGGTGAAATCGCCGTCTGAGATGGTCAGATCGGTTTCCGCCTGGATGGCGTCGCAGCCGGCCTCAATCCGGAAGGTCCCGCCGTCGATGCAGATCCAGCCCTTCTCCGGGTCGTTATCCTGGTTGGATTTGATCCCGTCATTGCCGGCAGTCAGATCCAAGCTGCCGCCGCAGATCGAGATCGAATCCTTTCCGCGCAGCGCGTCATTGACGGCGGTGACAGCAATCTGCCCGTCGGTGATAACCAGGTTATCCTTTGAGGCGATACCGTTGCGGTAGTTGGCCGAGACGGTCAGCGCACCGGTGCCGTTGATGGTCAGGTCGGCCTTCGAAAAGAGGGCGGCGTCCGGTTCGTCCTCCCCCTCGGCAAAAAGATAGGCGGACGAATCGGCCAGCGTGTTGACGCTGTCCGGCGCAAGGGTCAGAATGAGCTTGCCGCAGGTGTCGGCGAAGAGAGCAGCGCCGTCGGGATTGGTAATCGAAACATCCTGCAAAATCAGGCGGACAGTGTCCTGTTCTCCGGCGTCAATGAGCAGCTGTCCGTCGGTCAGAGTCCCCGTGACAAGGTAGTTGCCCGCTGCTCCGATCCGAACGATCCCATCCGAGACCGAGACGCTGCCGCCTTCCACAACGGTCAGGTCGTCCGAAAGGGTGATAGTGTGCAGTTCCTGCGGGATGTCAGCGGCGAAGTCGTCTTCGTCATACTGTCCGCGGAAGGTCTGTTGCTCCGACGGCGCCGAAACCGATGGGGCAGATGCCCCGGAATCGGAAGCAGGAGCGGAGGATACCTGTCCTGTGCACCCGGCGGCGGAGAGGGTCAGCGCAGCGGCGGCGAGCAGCGCCGGGGCGCGAAGCGACCAGCGGTTCATATTGAATCAATCCTTTCTTGTCAGAGTTCCTCGCCGCTGTTTCCGGCCAGTGAGCAGGTGATGGCGAGGTTTCCGTTGCGGCAGCGGAGCTGATCAATCAGCTGCTTTTCAGCGGCCGGGTCCTTCAGCTCGATGGCGTAGTACAGCTCAAAGAGACTGCCCATGTTGGTGGTGCGAACCCGCAGCAGTTGGGCCGAGCGGGTGTATGAGGCGAAAAGGTCGTCGAACAGGCCGGTATAGTTGAGGCTTTCGGGGATGGAGATCCGCAGATTGCGGGCGGTGGGAGACTGGGAGCCGAACCGGCAGAGGGTCAGCAGGACGGTCGCCGCCCCGATGGCAAGCAGCAGAAGCAGCGCATAGAGCAGGTAGCCGGTGGCGCAGGCCAGGCCGACGGCCATCGCAAGAAAGATGCTGCCAATCTCCCGGGCGCTGCCCGGTACCGAGCGAAAGCGGACCAGTGAGAAAGCCCCCATCACCGCAACGCCGGTGCCAAGATTTCCGTTGACCAGCATGATGACCGCCTGCACCGTTGCGGGAAGCAGGGCGAGGGTCAGCACGAAATTGCGATTGTAGTGGTGGCGGTACATGTAGATCAGGGCGACGCCCAGGCCGAGAAGCAGCGAAGCGCCGGTACAAAGCAGCATGTCGGCAAGGCCGACCGAGCCGGTGTAGGCGGAGGTAAAGACGTCCTCAAGCACAGATAATCCCTTCCTTCTTCTGTATCGTGGGTGCGAGGTGGTGTTGGTAGATGGTCCCGTATTTTGAGAAGGAGGACGGATAGATTTCACACTCGCTGAGCAGGTGTGAGAGCCAGACCGGCATTCCGCCGCAGAACTTGATCTCCATCAGGAAGGTCCCGTCGGGCAGAACAGGGGAGCCCCAGTCCCCCATTGTCAGATCGAGGGCGGTGGTTCTCCAGCGCAGCGAGTCGTCAAAGGTAATCCGCAGCCCTGGGTCCCGGTTGCCGTAGAGGGCGATCCGCTCATAGGCGATCATGACCTTGGGGGAGGGCCGGTACCGCTCCACCGTCCAGCCAATCTCCCGCAGAATCTGGCTGTCCCGGACAGGGGAGGAGCCGCAGGAGAGGAACCGTTCAGCCTCCCGGAGCGGGAGCTGCTCCCGCCGCTTGTAGACGACTCCACTGTACTTTTTCTTGAGCTCGACAAAGACGGGGTCCTGCGGGGAGGGAATGCCATAACTGCGAAGCCGGATCTTCTCTTTATAGGGCGGCTTCTGGATTGAGGCGCGGATCAGCTGGTAATCGTCGGTGTCGTAGTAGATGTTGCAGAGGGTGGAGCGGCCGTACTGGTCGATGGTCATGAAGCCGGACAGCTGCCGGCTGAGTGCGTCAAACTGCCCGGAGGTGAGCAGATATTTTTTCTCGGTTCGTTCGAAGTTTGTGATAATGGCCATAGGAGCCTCCTTTCCTGCCGCCGGATAGCGGCGGTCTGCGGTAGTGATACAGGATAAACCCTTGGGGTTAAATTCGTCTAAAACATTCTTTTCAGGGCGATTTCAGATTCCGGCGCGGGAATCATTGCGGAATCCAACAAACAGATTATGATGAGGGTGAGTGAAAAATCCTTGACAGGAGGGGAAAAGATGCGTGTTTCGGTTGTGGAGGATGAGCGGTGGCCGGCAAAACCCCTTGACAATCCCACCGGGATGGCCTATAATAAGCGCAAGCTGTTTCAGGGCGGGGTGCGATTCCCCACCGGCGGTAATGGGCGTTCTGCCACAAGTCCGCGAGCCTTCCCGAAGGCCGATTCCGGTGCGATTCCGGAACCGACGGTATAGTCCGGATGAAAGAAACAGATGACGGATGCAGCCCGTTTGGCCGTTCTGCCGGCCGGACGGCGCCCCGCGACCTTCGCCATCTGCGCCCGCGCTTCGACAGCGCGGGCTTTTTACATGTTAAACAGCAATTCAAAAAAGGAGCGTTTATCCATGAAATCTTCAATTCGTACCCGCAGAGTGACTGTAACCGCGATGTTTGCCGCGATGGCGACCGTCCTGATGTACTTTGAGATGCCGCTGCCGTTTATGCCCCCCTTCCTCAAGGTCGATCCGTCGGCGATTCCGATCCTGATCGGCAGCTTTATCCTCGGCCCGGCGGCGGGCGTTGCAATGGCCTTCATCAAGGCGTTTGTCCATCTCTTCTCGAGCGGAACCGGCGGTGTCGGTGAGCTGGCTGACTTCATCATCACCTCCTCCTTCGCTGTTTCCGCCTCGCTGGTCTACCGCCGTCACCACACCAAGAAGGGCGCCATTCTTGCCTGCGCGGTCGGCACCGTCTGCATCGCCATCGCGGGAGTGGTTGCCAACAAGTTCTTGCTGCTGCCCTTCTTCGGAAAGATTATGCCGATGGAGGAGATCTTCTCGATGTGCGGCTCGGTCAATCCGCTGATTCATGACACCAACAGCTACCTGCTGTTTGGCGCGCTTCCCTTCAACATGATCAAGGGAATCCTGGTTTCGCTGCTGACCTTCCCGGTCTATAAGAAGATGTCCAACCACATCAAGGTTTTTCTGGCCAAGGTCGAACCGAACGCAAAGGTTGCGGTCGAAACCCATTGATTCCCGATCCGGCCTGTCGCAGCATCCCCGGCCCGCCTGTGTGCGGGCCGGTTTTTTTGTGCGCGGGACGGGCGGGAGAGCCGATGTATAGCGCAGGCTGCCGCGCCCCATACTCCCGACAGGAGGGGGCGACAGCTGGTGAAGCATCTTCAAACTGGAAAACGACAATTCTGTGCGGCGTTTCTGGGAGGACTGGCGGTGCTGGTTTTCCCGTTTTCGGCGGCGTTTCTGCGGTTTTCAGGCGGTCCCACACCGCAGCACGATCTGCAGGAGACCTATTACCCGCAGAGCGCGGATGCACTGACGTTGACGGTGGCGGGGCGTACTGTCTGGGAAGAGGCGCCCTGCTGCTTCACCGTATGCCGGATCGACCCGGCCGCCGGGGAGATTCTGCTGTGTGTCCTGCCGCCCGAAACACTGGTCGAGGACGGTGGGCGGTTTGATACGGCGGCATCGGTTTGGCAGCGGGAGGGCGGCGCGCGGGGAAGCGAGGCCCTTGCCCGGGCACTTGGCTACCCGGGGGACCGGTGGCTGGATCTCGACGCTGACGCGCTGCGGCGGATCTGTAATGCGGCGGGCGCCCTCGATTATACGCTGGAACAGCCGCTGGTGCTGCCTGACGGCACTACTGCCCTGACGGCGGGGCGGCAGCTGCTTGACGGGACCAAGCTGGCGCTGCTGATGGCTTATGGCGGACAGGATGAGGCCAGCCGTCTCACGCTGATCGGAGATCTGCTGCGGGAGGGGATTGCCCAGCGGCTTCCGATGCTCGGGGAGGGGCAGCTGCTGACCCTTTTCGAAACGGCGGTCAACCACGGCAAGAGCGATCTGGCGGTTGGGGATTTTGAGTCGCGGCGCCGGGCGCTGACCCATCTGGCCACCCGCCCGCTGTCGGTGCGGTTGATCGGGGTATCAGGGGAGTACGGCGAGGGAGGAAGGGCTTTCC
>CASEBP010000007.1 GCA_949285275.1 uncultured Oscillospiraceae bacterium
AAGGACCGGCTCAGCAGCTCCCGGGAGACCAGGACCAGGGTCGGTTCCTCCATCAGGCAGAGAATTTCAAATTCAGGATCGGGCTGGACGTTGGTTCCGAGAAACAGGTCGAGATCCCCACTTCGGAGCATCCGTTCAAAGTTACTGGTTTCCTCGTGGCGCACCGTCAGCTCCACCTGGGGAAACAGCTGGCAGAAGGTCCGCAGTAACTGCGGCGCCAGAATCCGGGCACGTGGGATACTCATCCCCAGGCGCAGCTGGCCACTGCTGCCGCCGGCAATTTCGTCGAGCTCGCTGCGAAGGGCGGCTTCAATTCGGTCCAGCTGTCGAAAGCGACGCAGGACAGCCTCGCCGGAGGGGGTCAGCCGCAGCTTCGGACGCCGTTCAAAGAGCAGAACGCCGTAGGACTCCTCCATTCGGCGGATCGAGTCGCTCAGTGCCTGTTGGGTGATGAACAGCCGCTCGGCTGCACGGGTAAAGTTGAGCTCCTCGGCAAGGACGAGGAAGTAAGCGCGTTTTCCGTTCATGGGAGGCCTCCGCGATCAAATTTGCCTAATTGTAGCATGGATAGACTGATTTCACAAGATATTTCTTGTGATAAATGCGGCGAAAAGCTGTTTTACTCTTTTGGTTACAGATGGTATGGTATAAATGGAGTTAAAGGTGGCGGAGGGCGGACGGCCCGGAAAAAGGGGATGCCCGATTGGCGCCCGGCCGGGAAAACCGTCAGTGCTTCGCAGACCCCGTTTTATCGGGAAAACGGTAAGGAGGCTGGAAGGATTGAAGGACCAACTGCATTACAACGACTATCGCAGCGGTGTGGTAGTCAACGGGCTGGAACGCTCGGGACAGCGGGCGCTCATGTACAGCATGGGCCTCGAGGAGGAGGATCTGCATAAACCGCTCATCGCGGTGGTCAATTCTTACTCGGAGATCGTTCCGGGTCACATCCACCTGCGGGAACTGGCCGAGTATGTCAAGCAGGGGATCGCCGAGGCGGGCGGGCTTGCCCGGGAATTCGACACCATTGCGCTGTGCGACGGCATCTGCCAGGGGCATCTGGGCATGCGCTATTCGCTGCCGAGCCGTGATGTCATTGCCGATTCGATCGAACTGATGATCGAGGGGCACCGTTTTGACGGCATGGTTATGCTGCCGGGATGCGACAAAATTGTGCCCGGTATGCTGATGGCCGCGGCACGGCTGGATATCCCCGCCATTGTTGTACCTGGCGGCCCGATGCTCCCCGGCAAGGATCACGAAGGAAAAACGATGGTTATGTCCGATCTGCGCGAGTATGTCGGCAAGGTGCAGACCGGCAAGCTGGATTTTGACACCTATAAGAAGCTGGAGTTCGCTGCACTGCCGGGCTACGGCACCTGTGGCATGTTCGGTACCGCCAATTCGATGAGCTGCATCGCCGAGATTCTCGGCATGTCGCTGCCCGGCTGTGGCATGGCGGCGGCCGTTTCGGCCGAAAAGCGCCGGATCGCCAAGCGTTCGGGACGCCGGGTGGTGGAGATGGTCCAGGAGGGGCTGACCGCCCGCAAGATTCTGACCCGCGAGGCGCTGCTCAATGCTGTCACGGCGACGATGGCGATGGGTGCTTCCACCAACTCGGTGCTGCATCTGATGGCGATCGCCCATGAGGCAGGGGTCGAACTTTCGCTGCGGGATTTTGACCGGATCAGCCGTCAGGTTCCCTATCTGTGCAATGTCAAACCGTCCGGGAAATATGCGGTGACCGAAGTCGGCGAGGCGGGAGGCGTCCCGGCGGTGCTGCGGGCGGTTTCCCGCTGGCTCGAGCCGAATCATATGACCGTCACCGGCCACACCCTTGTCGAAGAGGCGGCCAAGGCACCGCTGGTCGAAAACGATGTGATCTATCCTGTTTCGGCCCCGAAGAACCCTGAAGGCGGGCTGGCCGTTCTGTACGGCAATCTGGCGCCCGATGGTGCGGTGGTCAAGAAATCGGGGGTCAAGCCCTCGATGTACCACTTCACCGGTACGGCACATGTCTTTGATCTGATGGAGGATGCCTGCGACGCGATTTCCAACGGCGAGATCAAGGACGGTGAAGTGATCGTCATCCGTTATGAGGGACCGAAGGGCGGCCCCGGTATGCGGGAGATGTTCATGTGTACCGCATTGTTGGTCGGACGCGGCATGGATGAGAGCTGCGCGCTGATCACCGACGGACGGTTCTCCGGTTCGACCCGGGGTCCCTGCATCGGCCATATCTCCCCGGAGGCGGCGGCTGGTGGCCCAATCGCCCTGGTGGAAAACGGCGACCGGATCAGCATCGACATCGAAAACCGCAGTCTGACCCTGCATGTCTCCGAGGAGGAGCTGCAGCGCCGCCGTGCCGCCTGGAAGCCGGTGGAGCGTCCGGCTACCCCAGCCCTTGCGCGGTATGCCGCGCTGGTGACCTCGGCCGATCGGGGCGCCATCCTCAAACAGCCTGACAAAGCCTGAAAATGGCCCAAAGGGATCCCTGTTGCACGGGGATCCCTTTTCGGCATTTCAGCTTCCCTTTTGACAGGAAAGGTGTTATACTGTTTAGCATAACAGCCGCAGAGAGGAGGGATGCACCGTGCTGTTCGGCGCTCAGGTGTTCCTGTGGCTGATGTTTTACAGCTTCTGCGGATGGGTCTATGAGTCGACGCTCTGTTCGCTGACCGGAAAGCGGTTGGTTAACCGCGGCTTTCTCAATGGACCGATCTGCCCTATCTACGGCTTCGGGGCGTTGCTGGTAATTTTTACGGTCGGCAACTCGGGAAACAGTCCCGTTTCACTTTTTCTATCGAGTGCGGTGCTCGCCTGTACATTGGAGTACTTTACCTCCTGGGCAATGGAAAAGCTGTTTCATGCCCGGTGGTGGGACTACAGCTCGATGCGCTTTCAGCTCAACGGACGGGTTTGCCTGGCGGGATTTCTTGTTTTCGGGACCTTTGGGCTGGTCCTGGTCGAATGGGTTCATCCGTGGCTCGAGCGGAAGGTCATCTCGCTTGGGGAACCAACAATCTGGATGCTGACCGGCGGCTTGTTTGCGTTGAGTGCCTCGGACGTCTTTGCAACGGTGCGCCACGTCCTGCGTCTCGACGAACGGCTGGAGGGAATCCAGGAAGAGATGGAGCGGCTTCTCACCGAGGCGCGGGCCCACGGAGAGCACTGGGCGCTGGAGGCAAACCTTGCTGTCGGCGAGATCCGGCACAATGCCGAGGAGCAGCGGACACAGTGGCGCTCCCGGCTGCGAGAGCGGTTTGAGGAGAGGGCCCGCGGTGAACGGATGCGTGCACTGCTCGATCGCAAGGCGTTTCAGGATCGCCGGCTGATGGCGGCCTTCCCGAATCTGCGCCCGCACCGGACAGAGGCTTGGGAGACCCTCAAACATCATCTGCGTCGGGACAAAAAGGATACGGAAGGAAAAGAGCATGAGGATATGCAGTGAACGATGTGCGGCGGTGGCCATCGATTTTCAGGCCAGGCTACTTGCGCCGATGCGAGATCGGGAACGGCTGCTGCACAAATCGGCCGAGCTGCTGGAGGGCTGTTCGCTGCTCTCCATTCCGGTGCTTTTTACCGAGCAGTACCCCGCCGGTCTGGGAAAAACCGACCCTGTGCTGCTGGCGCTGGCGCCCGGCGCGCCAGTCGTGGAAAAAACCGCCTTTGGCGCCACCTTGGAGCCGGGATTTCTTGCCGCATTGCGCGCCCTTGACCGCGACCAGATTATCCTGCTGGGCATCGAAGCGCATATCTGTGTGTTACAGACCGCCATTGGACTTCGGGAGGCGGGATTTTCTCCCGTCCTGGCGGTCGACTGTATTTCGTCACGCGGCGCCGGGGATTGCGCCGTGGCTTTGGAGCGGGCAAAGCAGGAGGGAATCCTGCTGAGCAGCTGCGAGGCCCTGCTCTTTGAGTGGACCGTCTCAAAACAGCATCCACGGTTTCGGGAAATATCATCTTTGGTCAAACGGTCGGAGTGCTTCTGACCGGTTGTTGTCACAGAAAAGGAAAGGAGCTTTCCCATGATCAGTTATCAGGATGTACTTGACGCGCAAAAAAGGATATCCCCTTATGTTCTGCGTACGCCGCTGCTGCGGGTGCCGGCTCTGGATCCGATTCTCGGATGTGAAGTCTATATCAAATCGGAGGCCCTGCAGTTCACCGGATCCTTCAAGCTGCGGGGCGCGACCAATTGCATGCTTTCGCTTTCCGACGAGCAGCGCCGCAACGGTGTCGTCTGCGGATCAAGCGGTAACCACGCCCAGGGGGTCGCCTGTGCGGCGCAGCGGCTGGGGGTCAGCGCAGTGATCGTAATGCCGCTGGGCAGCAACCCGGTGAAGATCGAGGGGGTTAAATCCTTCGGCGGGACGGTGGAACTCTATGGTGAGCGCCCCAGCGACAAAGAAGTTCGGGTGGCGGAACTGGTCAAGGAAGGCCGCTGCGAGATTCATCCCTATGACAACGATTATGTCCGCGCCGGACAGGGGACGATCGGGCTGGAGATTCTTGAGGATCAGCCGGAGATCGATGCAGTGGTTGTACCGGTCGGTGGTGGCGGATTGATTTCCGGCATTGCGACCGCTGTCAAGGCAATCCGCCCGCAGGCAAAGATGATCGGGGTCGAACCGGAAGGTGCCCCCCGCTATACCGAGAGCTATCGCCAGGGAAAGCTCGTCTGGCTGGAAAAAACCGATACCATTGCCGACGGAACCCGCACTGACCATGCCAACGCCAACAGCTTTGAATTGATCCGGCAGCGGGTGGATTCACTGGCAACCGTGTCGGATGATGCGATCCGTCAGGCGATGAAGCTGATCGTTTCGAAGGCGAAGATTGTTGCTGAGCCCTCCTCTTCGATGGGGATTGGGGCCGTACTCCAGGGAAAACTTCATTTTGATGCGTCGCAGAAGGTGTGCTTCGTTATTTCGGGCGGCAATAACGATCTGAATCTTCTTGCCGATGTGATCCGCGGCTGAAGATTCACAATAAAAAACTCCTGTACCGATCGGTACAGGAGTTTTTTTCACCGGGTTTACGGAATGAAGGACAGGGCTTGTGTAAGAGGCGTGTTGATATAGTAGTCGACCGAAAAGGCAAACATCACCCGGTTATATTCATCCAGCTCGATGGCGGCGAGTTGGTCGGGAGTTGCCCGGGAGAGATCCACCAGGGTAATCCGCCCATAGTGTGCTGCCAGAAACGGCAGATAGGCGGTGGCGGTCTCATCTCCGAAGATCAGCATCGATTCCTCGAACGGGGAGACTACCGAAAGATCCAGCCGTTGGCCGATACCGCCGAACAACACCGAAATGGGGGACTCCAGGACCGCCAGGTGGGTGGGGAAAAGGGTGGAATATTGCCGGGTTTCCCCGTTGTCGGTGCAGGTCAGCAGGTACTGCCGGTTGTAGCGGGAGAAACGGTAGAGGGTGATGAGATCGGGCCTGATGCCCTTGTAGTTGGAGCGCTGATAGAGATCCCCGTAGTAGTCCTGGGCCAGATGCTCGATATCAAATTCGCTGAGAGGCCGCGCCGAAAGCCCCAGACGGGCTGCCAGCGCGGTGTAGAGATAGTACCCGCCCAGACCGGTCAGATTCGATTCGGTTCGGTAGTAGGTATATTGGTCCTTCGCCGAAAAGAGGGCGGTATAAGCGTCAACCGTTGAAACCAGGCCGGCCAGATCGGAATAGGTGTCGGCTATCATCGATTTCTGATTGAAGAGGACCGCATTGGCGGGAAGCTCCTGCTGCTTGATGGCACAGGCGGTTGGAATCAGCATCATGATGGCCGGCAGGTTATGTTTGGTGAGGAACTGATCGATCCCGGCCGTATTTTCCATCTCGATGAGCGGATTGGAAGGGGAGATGTTCTCCAGCAGATAATTCTCGGTGATGAAGATGCCGTCCTGTTCCTTGGCGCCGACGCTTAATAGAAGGGTGGGGGCGATCTGCTCCAGGGAAGGATACCGCCGGAGATGTTCCTTCACTGCCTGGTCGGACCAGTCGGCCAGCGCGAGGAAACCGGTGGGCAGGCTGCCCTGCGCGAGTGCCATCACCGCCGCCGACAGACCGGTCAGCAGCATGACGGCGGCCAGCACCAGGGAGACGATTCGCTTTGCCAAGGGGTTCACCTCACATTCCAGAGCAGGAAGGATGTTGTCACAACCAGCAGGATAAGATGCCCTCCGGCGGAGAGGATCCACCAGAAGGAGGGAAACTGCTGCCGGGTCAGGCGGCTGAGCCGGTCAATGAGACTGGAAGAGAACAGAAGACCGATGAGCAGCAGTACCGCATTGGAACGCAGCAGATAAAAAGTGGTGTTGTTAAATAGCTCGGGAGAGCCGGCACCAAACATCAGGCCGATCAATTCGATCCGGATAGGGAGCTCGACCGGCAGCAAAAGCAGATAGGTGGGGAGAGCCAGGAAAAAGGTGACACAGCGGGCAAGCAAAACCGAAAAGAACGGGATCCTTTGCAGAACCAGCGCGTCAAGCAGCAGCAGAGCAGACAGCGTGAGGCTCCAGGGCAGCGCAAAGCCGTCTGGGGCGATCAGGATTGCGAGCAGCAGCATTGAGGTGATCGAAACCACTACCGCCCGGCGCCCCGGAAGCCGCTGCCGGATCCGATAGGGGATCAGGCGATAAAGGGTGTCCTCCAGCGGCATGTGAAAACGATGGCAGTATTCCCGCAGGCTGGCCGCCTGAAGCGGATAGTAGGTGATGCGAGGCAGGGGAATGCCGAAAATCATCCCCAATCCCTGGGCGATATCGCTGAAACCGGAGAGCAGAAAGAACAGCCCGAGGGCGCCGCAAAGGGCATAAATCCAGCAGGTTGCAGCGGCGACCCGGTCGGGAGCCAGATGGGAGAGGGTGCGGAACAGGGCGAAAAATTCTTCCGACAGGATGATCTGCTTGGCGATTCCGGCAATCAGCAGCATGATACCGTGACCAATTCCCGGCAGGGTGGAGCGGACCTTTTGGAGGGCGGAGAGAATTCGTCCCCCCGATCCGCAGGGACCCAGCGGGCTTCGTCCGAAGAAAAGGACGGCGGCGAGGTAATCAATGGGGGCGGGTGGGATCATGCCGCGCCGGATGGCGACAAGCAGGTCGATTGCCGCGAGCGAGAAGATAATCAGCCCGGTCATGGATGGCAGCCCGAGCGGAGGAAGAACCAGTCCGAACAACAGAAGCGCTGCCACATGCTGCGCGATGCAGAGAATGACCAGACGGGCGTTTCCGGTATGGAGCCGGCCGCGAAAAAGTGCCGCGCAGTCGGGTAGCAGCGTGATGCAGAGAATCAGCAGCGTATACCGGTCAATGAGCAGCAGAAAGAAGGCGGAGAGCAACAGCAGAGCCAGTGGCTTTTTCCGGCTCGGTACGAAGCAGTAAGCCGCGGCCGATACCGGGAGCAGCAGAAAAAGAAAGCCCAGATTGGTCAGCAGCATGGCGGTTCCTCCGGTTGGCGGGTGGTCTGATCGAGGGCGGCCACCCGACGGTCAAACTCCTCCCGGGTCAGCATGGCGGAGAGCAGCGAGAGCATGGCGGAGGTCGAAAGGCGGGGCGGCAGTGAAAGGGAGAGCAGCAGACGGCGGCGGCGTTCGGCGCTGTCCGGCGCACCGGTCAGCCGTGCATCAAACAGGTCGGCGCGGGTGAGACAGCAGGGACTTTCCACCGGTTCACAGCCGATGCCGGCGCGGGCGAATGCCTCGAGCAGAACCGCCTCATTCATTCCCTCCACGCCCAGCAGTCCTTCGGCCGAAGGGGAGGCCTTGCGGCGCTCTACCCCCCGGATACTGGGGATGTAAACCTGCGTGAGCTGGGCGTCTTTGCCCAGCGCCCCCCGCAGAAAATTGCGGATCCGAAACCCCGCCTGATCGGAATCGGTCAGCAGGATCAGACCGGTAGTCCGGGCAAGGTGGCGCAGTGCCTCAAGCATTTCCCTGTCCTTAAAGATCCGGAAGCCTCCTGTCTCCAGAATGATCCCGTCGATAATTGAGGAGAGCCGGATCCGGTCATACCGCCCCTCGACGACGATGGGGCGGCGCACCTTCAGCATTGGTCGCCCCGCAGGACGAGCATCGAGCGGATCACCGTGGTTTCCAGCAGGATCTCTTCGTCGCAGGAGGCGCTTTTTACGGTGGTTTCAGCTTCACAGAGCAGCTCGCAGACCCGCTGGATCCGGTTGGCATCGAGACCGTTGGAGTCGCGCAGCGCATTCTGTGCCTTCCAGGAGAAGCGGTAGGAGAAGTCCTTGGCCAGATCGGCGGCATTCTTTCCCGCCGAACGGGCAGCGCAGCCCCGCGCCAGATCGGAAAACGCACTGCCGAGATTCCCCAGGATCAGTGCTGCCGGCTGTTTGGTTTGCAGCAGGGTGTGGATCTCCTCAAGAACTGGCTGAGGCCGTCCCCGCAACATCAGCCGAGCGACAGCATACAGGTCGGCGGAGGAAATTCCGGCGCAAAGGGTCTGCACCATCTGCGGTGTGATGGCGCTGCCTGGCGCATAGGCACAGAGTTTATCACACTCGTTAAGCAGGGCGGAGAGATCGTCCCCACATTGTTCAAGCAGCATAGCGGCCGCATCGGCGGATAAATCGCAGCCGCGTTTGCGGCAGCGGTTTCGCAGGGTGGCGCGCAGTTCGGCCGGGGTGCGCCGGTTGAGCAGCAGCAGCGCGCCCGCTGCATCCACAGCGGCGGCAAGCCGTTTGGCGTTCTTTCCCTTCTTTTGGTCAAAGGAGTCCGGTTCGCAGAGAATCAGCAGGGTGGAATCAGGGGAGAGCTCCCCAATCAGTGTGCAGAGCTCCTTGCAGTCCGCTTCCGAGAGCTGTTCCGGAAGCAGGGCAGCGATCTCGGTTACCCGCCTTGTACCGAACATCGAAAGGAGCGAGACGGCGTCGGAGAGCGCGGAAAGGTCAAGCCGTCCACCGTCAAAACGGTCCGGCTGTTCGCCGTCGCAGAGGCAGGCAAGCAGTTTTTTGCGGTACAGAGCGATGAGGGCAGGCTCGTTGCCCGCCAGCAGATAGACGCTGCGCGGTTCACGCAGCGCCAGCTCACGTTTGACCGCCTCTTCATTTTGCAGGATCATGGCCTTCCTCCAACCGAACACGGATGTGACAGATTTCCTCCCCGAGCGAAAGCGCCCGGGTGTATTTACCTATTATAGCACATTCCCGGTTGGATTTTAACAGCGAAGCGTCGGAAAATGAAATTTGATAACCGCCCTCTACTTCGGTGAGCAGGCTGCGCGAAAACATCAGCGTCTGGGCGGGTGGTTCACAGGGGATCATGCCGGCGGCACTGCAGAATCGGCGCAAGGCAAAGGAGTCGGATGCGGCGATCCGCCTGGAACCTTCAAAGCGGTTGAGCAGTGCGAAGACCGCCAGATCAACTGCCTCGCCCCGCTCGAGAATGACGGCGTCGATGCGCTGTACCCCGATTCGGGTCATCGCATCGGCAAGGCGCTCGGATTCCCAGAGATCTTCAGGAGCACCCAGTATGACGGCAGAAGAGCGGTAGGCGATGCAGGAGACGCCGCTTTCGGTTAGCAGCAGGTCAGCCCGGTTGCGGGAGAGAAGCTCGTCCGCGGCGCAGACGGTCAGAAAGACGGCGCACCATCCCAGACAGGCGGTACGCACGACCGCCGCTTTGGGGCGGCGTGCCAGCAGTACGATGAGCAGCCCCAACAGTCCCGCCAAGCCCGCATACTGCCAGACGGAATCGATGCCCACCTGTGCAAAGGGGAGGCCGGAAACGATCCGGGCGGTGGTGATCAGCACCAGGGCAAGCCCCTGACAGCACGGCAACAGAAGAGAGGCCACACCGGGAAGTACCAGCGAGAGCAGAAGAACCAGCAGTCCCAGGGTCATCATCGGTGCGATCAGCCCCACCACCAGAAGGTTGGCTGCGATTCCGAGCAGCGGGAAAAGGCCGAAGATCCCCAACAGCGCAGGAGAGGCGCCAATCTGTGCCGCGATACCGGCGGCCAGTGAGGAGGACAGATAGCTCCGGATAGGACCGGGAGCGGCAGGAGGATCCGCAAACGGATCCGGCAGCGCCTGTGGATGGGCGCCGGACAGTGTCCGGGAGATTGGCGCTTCCAGCAGCGCCAGGCCGGCGACCGCCCCGAAGGAGAGCTGAAAGGAGGCGGTGAGCAGAACGCCGGGATTGGCCAGGGTCATCACCACCCCTGCAACCGACAGGGAGGTGAGGGTGTCGCCCTGACGATTGAACAGTGGGGCGATTTGGGTCAGGGTAAGCATTGCCGCCGCCCGGATTACCGAGTTGCCGGCACCGGTCAGCAGCGAATATCCCCAGCAGAAGGCAATCATCAGCAGCGCACTCAGCCTTTGCTTGCCCAGCGGCAGGAGGAAGAAGGACAGAAAACGGCTCAGAATTACCAGGTGCAGTCCTGAGACAACCAGCAGGTGGGACAGGCCGCTGCGCCGGAAGGCAGCGTCGAGACTGTCGGACAGATAGCTCTGATCCCCGACCAGCATGGCAGCCAGCACTGAGCCGGTGTCCCCGGGGGAAATCAGAACGATATGCCGGGCAAGTCCGGCGCGCAGCCGGGTCAGTGCGGCAGACAGGGGATCGGGGGCGGGAGGATCTCCCGGCAGCAACCCGCGGATCTGAAGCCGCAGTTCACCGGTCATGATGGAGCGCAGGTCGGGCGGATCGGGACAGACGGCGGTGCAGTACAGCGTCTCTCCCGGTGCGGTATTGCCTTCAAAAAATCCGGATGCGGCGAGTTGGATCCGGAAGGTGCCGGAGCCATTTGACACGACAGCCGGCCCTTCGTAACGGCAGTAGGATTCGTTATGCAGCGCTTCTTCCACCGTCATTCGGACGGTCAGCGGTTCTCCGCTGGACAGGAGTGGAAGCAGGTGATTTGTCAGGAGAAACTGGTGGCACAGGACGGCACCCCATCCCAACAGGGCGGCCGACGTCAGAAGGGGAAGGAAAAAGCGGGGCCGTCCCAGCGACAGCCAGCAGAGAACCAGGGCGAAAGCGGCACAGACCGGCAATGCGGCGTACCACATCAGGAACATCGCGGCGGCCGCTCCGCAGAGAAAGGCAAGACAAATCCAGAAAAGGGGACGCCGGATTTCTCCAAATTGGGAGAGCTCCATACCGCTTCTCCTTTCGATTTTTCCATAATTATACAACAATTGTCGAATAATGTCGAATAACAAAGAAAAAAAGAGCGCCAAGGCCATCGGCCTTGGCGCTTGAAAGGAACGGGTGTGGACTCAGCGGAAAAAGAGCGGCAGAGGGGCGAGAAACAGAATGTCGGTTCGTTCGGCGGCGCTTCCCTCGGCGAGGACGGCGGCGCTGGCAACGACGATGCCGTTGCTCTGCCGAACCAGTTCCCGCAGAGCGTGGAGGGATTCTCCGGTCGAGATAACGTCGTCGACAATCAGAACCCGCTTACCCTCAATCTCCTGCATATCGCGGCGGTCAAGGTAGAGGGTCTGACGATTGGCGGTAGTGATCGATTTGACCTCCACTGCGACCGGATCACTCATATAGAGCTTCTGCGCCTTGCGGGCCGGGTAGTACGTTTTGCCGGACTGTCTGGACATCTCGTAGGCGAGCGGGATTCCTTTTGATTCGGCGGTGACGATGACGTCAAACTCGGGAACCTTGGTCAGCAGCTCCTTGGCGCAGGCGATGGTCAGCTCGACATCCGAAAACATGACAAATGCCGCGATGGAAACCTTGTCGTTGAGCGGGCAGAGCGGGAGATCCCGCTCCAGACCGGCAACCTTTAGACGATAATACTGTTCCATATGTTTCAGTCTCCTTTATCGACGGGGTCAGCCGGGAGGCCATCCCAGGTTACGACCGGCCAGCAGATGAAAATGCAGATGCCCCACCGTCTGTCCGCCTTCCTCGCCGCAGTTGGTGACCACCCGGAAGCCCTTGTCGAGCTTTTCCTGCCGGGCAATCTCAGCAATGACCTCATAGATGTGTCCGACGATGGCACTGTTCTCCGGGGTGATGGCCGCAGCGGAGGGAATGTGCTCCTTCGGAATCACCACCGCATGAAAGGGCGCCTTGGGATCGATGTCCCGAAAGGCGAGAACCCGGTCATCCTCATAGACCTTGGTACTCGGGATTTCGCCGCGGGCGATGCTACAAAACAGGCAATCCATGAACCTTCCTCCTTTTGATTGGAATCGGGGAAACTCAATCTTTTTTCAGCTGCTCGGCGAGCAGTTCGGGGGCTTTGGCCAGCGCCTCGTCCACCCGGAAGATCTCCGCGGTACCGCCCATCGCCGAGTCGGGCTTTCCGCCGCCCGAACCGCCGACCAGAGCGGTCAGCGCCTTGATCAGTTTGCCGCAGTGGACACCCTTGGCCAGTGCGCTCTTGGAGGCAGCGGCCAGAATGGTCGCCTTCTTTTCGCCGACCGAGGTCAGCACAGCAACAACTGCTTCCTCCCGCTCCTTGGCCTTGTCGCCGAGGGCGCGCAGTGCGTCGGGCCGCGCATCGTTGAAGGAACCGGTGACGAGGCGCACTCCGCCGATCTCCTTGGCATTGGCGAAGAGGCCCTGAATCTGGTTGGAAGCCAGCTTCTGGCTCATCGCGTCGATCTGCCGCTCCCGGTCCTTCAGATCGCTCTGCAGAGCGGTGATTTTGGCGGGAAGGTCCGAAAGTCCGCTTGCTTTAAGCAGCTCGGCGCAGGCGTTCTGTGTTTCCTCCAGCTCGTTGATGTGCCGCAGAACACCCCGGCCGGTGACCGCCTCGATGCGGCGCACGCCGGCGGCGACCGATGACTCCTTGAGAATCTTGAAGAGGCCGAGCTTGGCGGTATTGTCCACATGGGTGCCGCCGCACAGTTCGATCGAACGGCCGCCAATGTCAACAACCCGCACCACGTCGCCGTACTTCTCAGAGAAGAGGGCCATCGCCCCCTTGGCTTTTGCCTCGTCCTGACTCATCTCTGATACCGTGACCGGCAGGCAGGAGAGGATCAGATCGTTGACCAGCATCTCGACTTGCAGCAGTTCCTCGGGGGTCACCGCAGCAAAATGAGTGAAGTCAAACCGGCAATAGTTGGCGTCGACCAGCTGGCCTGCCTGGTGGACATGGTTTCCCAGTACCTCCCGCAGTGCGTACTGCAGCAGATGCGCCGCGGTGTGGTTCCGCATGATCGCCTTGTGGCGGGGGCGGAGGACGGTCGCGGTCGCTTCGCTGCCGGTCAGAAGGCTTCCCTTCTGCATCCGGCCGATGTGGAGGAACTGGCCGGTCGGGGACTTTTTGCAGTCATAGACCTCGAAGACCGATCCGCCGCTGGTGATGGTACCAATATCTCCGACCTGGCCGCCGCTTTCGGCATAGAAGGGAGTGGTGTCAAGAACCAGAGCGCCGGTATCTCCCTCGCCGAGGGCATCGGCAAGCGCACCATCCGCGACGATCGCCGCGATCCGGGTCTGGCACTCCCCGTCGGTATAGCCGCAGAAGACGGTCTTGTGATCGAGCGAAGCCAGAACGTCGTCCTTCCAGCTGACATCGCCGATCCCCTCCTCGCGGGCCCGGCGGGCGCGCTGGCGCTGTTCATTCATCAGCTGAGTAAAGGAATCCTCATCGAGCGAGATGTGGCGTTCCTCAAGGATCTCCCGGGTCAGATCGATCGGGAAGCCGAAGGTGTCATACAGCTTGAAGGCGAGATCGCCTGACAGACGGCGGTCCGCCTCGGCCAGATGCTCCCGATCGATCTTGTCGATGATGGAGTTGAGCAGCTCCATACCGGAATCGATCGTCCGGGAGAACCGCTCCTCCTCCATCCGGACCACCTTGACGATATAGTCCCGGTGTTCGACCAGATCGGGATAGGCGACCTTGTTTTCCTCAATGACCGTGTCGACCACCTCATAGAGGAAAGGACGGCGGATTCCGAGCAGCCGGCCATGCCGGGCCGCCCGGCGCAGCAGACGGCGCAACACATAGCCGCGCCCCTCATTGGAGGGAACAACCCCGTCGTTGATCATCATTGTTGTCGAACGGATGTGGTCGGTAATGACCCGCAGCGAGATATCCTTGTTCTCGTCGGTTTTGTAGGAGACGCCTGCGATCCGACTGATATGGCCCATGATCCGCTGTACGGTATCGACCTCAAAGAGGTTGTCTACCCCCTGCATCACGCAGGCGAGACGCTCCAGACCCATGCCGGTATCAATGTTGGGGTGGGCGAGCGGTTCATAGTGGCCGTTGCCATCCGAATTGAATTGGGTGAAGACCAGGTTCCAGATTTCGATATAGCGGTCGCAGTCGCAGCCGACTCCGCAGGTGGGCTTGCCGCAGCCGTACTTCTCGCCGCGGTCGAAGTGGATCTCGGAGCAGGGGCCGCAGGGGCCGGAGCCGATTTCCCAGAAGTTGTCTTCCTTGCCCATCCGGATGATCCGCTCAGGCGGAATTCCCACCTCGTTGACCCAGATATCCCGGGCCTCGTCGTCATCCTCATAGATGGTGATCCAGAGCAGTTCCTTGGGGATTTCGAGCACCTGGGTCAAAAATTCCCAGGCCCAAGCGGTCGCCTCCCGCTTGAAGTAGTCTCCGAACGAAAAGTTGCCGAGCATCTCAAAATAGGTGCCGTGACGGGCGGTCTTGCCGACATTTTCGATATCGGGGGTACGAATGCACTTCTGGCAGGAGGTTGCACGCTTTCTCGGCGGGGTCTCCATGCCGGTGAAATACTTCTTCAGCGGCGCCATTCCCGAGTTGATCAGCAGCAGACTGTTGTCATCACGCGGGACAAGCGGGGCGGAGGGCAGAATGATATGCCCCTTGCTCTCATAGAACTTGAGAAATTTGGTACGCAGGTCATTGAGTCCGGTCCATTCCATAAAAAAGAATCACATCCTACTCTGTTTCATTTCATTTATCGTCAACGCGCTATAGCGCGAATTGCGGTCCTTGCGGGTCAAAAAGAAAACACCTCCGCCCCGAAGATTGGGACGAAAGCGTCGGTTCCGTGGTACCACCCAAATTGCAGGGAGTGCTTTCCCTGCCTCTTTTTCTGCTTAACGCGCAACACGCCGCCGTTCCTCACGGCGGTGCTCCGAAATGGCTTCCGTCCGTCCTTTTCGGGCGGCTTTCAGCGCCCCGCCCTCTCTGTGGAAAAGATGTCATGGCCGGTTGATTTCTTCTTTGCATCGGTTGGTTATTCTGTTTTTCAGATTGCCGTCCTTATTATAGAAGCTCTGCCGGGGATTGTCAAGAAAGGGCGGCGCTGGGCGGTAAAAAATTGCAAGGCGGGAAAGCTCTGGATCATAATAAGGAGAAAAAGGGGAAAAGTATTTGCAAAAGCTCTTGACTTTTCGGAAAAAGAGGGTATAATAAAAAATAATAATAATTCTCACATTAAAGAAGGGGAATTTAAGAAAGGAGTTTTCCAAGATGAGCATGAATCTGAAGGGAAGCAAGACCGAGGCCAATCTGATGACCGCCTTCGCAGGAGAGAGCCAGGCACATACCAAGTACCTCTACTACGCCTCCAAGGCAAAAAAAGAGGGGTATGTCCAGATTGGCAACCTTTTTGAGGAGACTGCTCACAATGAGAAGGAGCATGCCAAGATCTGGTTCAAGCTGCTGCACGACGGTATGCCCGATACCGATGTCAATCTGCTCGATGCGGCTCAGGGCGAGAACTACGAGTGGACGGATATGTATGATGGCTTCGCCAAGGTCGCGGACGAGGAGGGCTTTACCAAGATTGCCGCGCTGTTCCGGGCGGTCGGCGCGATTGAGAAGGAGCATGAGGCCCGCTATCGCAAGCTGCTGGCCAACGTCAAGGATAACGCCGTCTTTATCAAGGGTGAGAAGGTCATGTGGCAGTGTTCCAACTGCGGCCATATCATCATCGGTGAGAAGGCCCCTGAAGTCTGCCCGGTCTGTGATCATCCCAAGGCCTACTTCCAGATCAAAGCTGAAAACTACTAAAAACCCTGTGTTTTTTGCCGCGAAGCAGCCGCTTCGCGGCTTTTTTTCTTCGAATCGCCGGGGAGAAGGTCTGTGCCTCTTTTGTTTCTCCGGGGGATATGATATAGTGAAGGGGAGAAACGGGAAGCGCGGCGTTTCCCGTCAAAATGGAGGAAAAGAAGGATGAAGAGCGACATCGAAATTGCACAGGAAGCAAGGATGCTCCCCATCGGGGAGATCGCGGCCGCCGCCGGGGTTTCGCAGGAGTATGTGGAGCCGTATGGCAGCTACAAGGCCAAGATCGACTGCCGGCTGCTCCGGGAGAGTGACCGTCCCAACGGAAAACTGATTCTGGTGACTGCGATTACGCCCACCCCTGCGGGGGAAGGAAAGACCACCACGACGGTGGGACTGGCCGACGGCCTTCGCCGGATCGGGAAAAATGCGGTGGTTGCACTGCGGGAACCCTCCCTCGGTCCGGTGTTTGGGGTCAAGGGAGGCGCCGCCGGCGGCGGCTATGCACAGGTCGTACCGATGGAGGAGATTAATCTGCACTTCACCGGGGATTTCCATGCGATCGGCGCGGCAAACAACCTGCTGGCGGCGATGCTGGACAACCACATTTACCAGGGTAATGCGCTGGGTATCGATCCCAAGCGGATTACCTGGCGGCGCTGTGTCGATATGAATGACCGACAACTGCGGAATATTGTCGACGGCCTCGGCGGAAGGGTCAATGGCTGTCCGCGGGAGGACGGCTATGATATCACGGTGGCCTCCGAAATCATGGCGGTGCTTTGCCTGGCGGAAAACATCGATGACCTCAAAGCCCGGCTTTCCCGGATCATCGTCGGCTACACCTATGAGGAACGTCCGGTGACGGCGGGGGATCTCAAGGCGGCGGGCGCGATGACGGCGCTGCTTAAGGATGCGCTCAAGCCCAATCTCGTCCAGACCCTTGAGCATACGCCGGCCTTTATCCACGGCGGACCGTTTGCCAACATCGCCCACGGCTGCAATTCGGTTATCGCTACCCGGATGGCAATGAAGATGGGGGATTATGCAGTGACCGAAGCCGGCTTTGGCGCCGACCTCGGAGCGGAAAAGTTCCTCGATATCAAGTGCCGGATGGCCGGACTGACCCCCTCGGCGGTGGTTGTGGTCGCGACAGTCCGGGCGCTCAAGCACCACGGCGGTCTGCCGAAAGCGCAGTTGGGCGAGGAGAATCTTCCGGCGCTGGAAGCGGGCCTTCCCAACCTGCTGCAGCATGTGGAGAATATCACCAGCGTCTTCGGGCTGCCCTGTGTGGTGGCAATCAACCGCTTCCCAACCGACAGTGAGGCAGAACTGGCGCTGATCGAGGAAAAATGCCGGGCGCTGGGGGTTCATGTGGCGCTCTCCGAGGTCTGGGCCAAAGGCGGCGCGGGAGGCGAGGCACTGGCCCGCGAGGTGGTCCGGCTCTGCGAGGAACCCAACCGGTTCTGCCAGAGCTATCCGCTGGAGCTTTCGATCGAGGAGAAGCTCGACGCCATCTGCCGGAAGGTCTACCGGGCCGACGGCGTTCAGTTGACGGCTGCCGCAAGAAAACAGATGAAGCAGCTGACCGATCTCGGCTTTGGCGGGCTGCCCATCTGTATGGCCAAGACCCAGTATTCCTTCTCAGACGATCCGTCGCTGCTTGGGGCGCCGCGCGGCTTTATGGTGACGGTCCGAAACCTGAAGGTGTCGGCGGGCGCCGGCTTCATTGTGGCGCTGACCGGCGAGATCATGACGATGCCGGGCCTTCCTAAATCGCCGGCCGCTGAACGGATTGACGTCGATTCGGATGGCAGGATCTCCGGCCTGTTCTGACAGGAGGAAGGCATGGAACAACGTACGTTACAGGAATTTGTCGGGCTGCTCTCGGGAGCGGATCCGGTGCCGGGCGGCGGCGGCGCATCAGCGCTGGTTGGGGCGCTCGGCTGTGCGCTCGGCGGGATGGTCGGAAGCCTGACCGTTGGGAAAAAGAAATATGCCGCGGTGCAGGAGAAGATTCTTGCACTCAAGGCGCGTTCCGATGCGCTGCAGCAGGAACTGCTCTCGCTGATCAATCGGGACGCCGAAGCGTTTGCCCCGCTGGCACGGGCCTACGGTCTGCCCAGGGAGACCGCGCAACAGCAGGAGGAGCGGCAGCGGGTGATGGAGGAGGCGCTGGTCGGAGCGACCGAGGCGCCGTTGGCCATTATGCGCTGCTGCGCCGAGGCGATTACCCTGATCGAGGGCTATGCGGCCAACGGCTCGGCCATCGCGATCAGCGACGCCGGGGTAGGCGCCGCGTTCTGCCGCGCGGCGCTTGATGGTGCGTCGCTCAATGTCTTTATCAATACCCGTCTGATGACTGACCGGCAACGTGCCGCCGCCTTTGACCGGGAGGCAAATGCTTTGCTGGATGAGTATCTTCCGCGGGCCGAACAGGTCTTCGACACGGTTCGGCAGCAGCTGTGCTGAGTGCACCGGCTCGGAAGGACAGAAAAAAGTCCCGCTGTGGAATTTCCGCGGCGGGACTTTTTTTTGCGCGCAAGGCGGCTATCGGCTGCGGGAGGCGGGAGGAAGATAGTGGTCGAGAATCTCCTCGGTGAGGCAGGCAAACGCATCGGAGAGAGCGGCAGCGGTCAACAGAGCGGCAAAGGCGTCCGAGCGGCTGGCGGCCGGATCAAGGCCGCTTTCTTCGATCAGACGAGCCACCGGGCCGGAAAGTGCCTCCTTGCGGGAAAGGGACTGCTCATAGCAGGCGGAGAGGGACGGCTCGGGTGTGCGTTCCTCAAAAAAAGCGTCGAACGCCTGCTTGATCTCCCCGATGGTCAGGGTCCGCTTGAGCGCATAAATGGCGAGCATCTGTACAACATGTTCGGGGGTATACTTTTTTCCTTTGATCGGGCGTACCAGGCCGGCTTTGCTGTAGTTCTGGATCATCGTTTTGGTGAGCAGTTTTTCTTCCGGGGTCCGCTTGTTGGCGGCATAGCCGTTGTCGATCAAGGTGATCACCTGGTCCATATATAGGTCCAGATCGGGCAGGTCGGATGGATGCAGTGCCTGGCGGGAAAAGGCCCGCTCCACCAATTCATGAAAATCTTCCATCTTTGTACCTCCTTCCAACCACAGTATAAAAAATTTTTACTTGAAATGCAAGAAATAGATTGAAAAATTGGAATACATCATTATAATTATAATATAAAGTGGTATTAAAAACTATATATTGTGTTAACAAAAGGAGGATGGAAATGGAATACTTCTACCAACATGCCCGAGATCCGGTCAGCAGCTTTACCCACTGGATCGGCATGTGCTTTGCTGCAGCCGGCTGCCTGCTGCTGACGCTGCGGGGAATTCTGGCGGGAAACGACCCGGCGACAATTCTCTGCGCGTTGGTCTTCGGCGGATCGCTGGTGGCGTTGTATGCGGCGAGCACCCTCTACCATTTCTATCGGGGAAACGACCGCACGCTGCTGCGGTTGCGAAAACTGGACCACTCGATCATCTATGTCCTGATTGCCGGAAGCTATACCCCCATCGTTTGGCACGGGATGGAGCGGCGCCATGCGGCATCCTTTCTTGCGGTGATCTGGGCGATTGCAGCGGCCGGGATTCTGATCAAGCTGTGTTGGATTGCAGCGCCCCGCTGGCTCTATACTTCGCTGTATCTGCTGATGGGGTGGGCCATCCTTTTTGACTGGAGGTCGCTGACCGGGCTGGAGCCGGGATGCCTTACCCTTGTTGCAGCTGGCGGGGCGGCCTACAGCATAGGAGCTGTTTTCTATCTGATCAAACGTCCGGTGATCGGTCCCCTTTTTGGATTCCATGAAATTTTCCATCTCTTTATTCTCGCGGGTTCGCTGCTGCATTTTCTTGCCGTATTTTGTTATGTTCTCTGAGAAATAAGGCTGTTTTGAGGTAAATTTATGAAAATTGTCCTTTTCGCTTTTCATTCGGCTAAAAATATGGTATGATATCTCTAAATTACCATGCACAGAACCGATTTGGAGGGCGAAGTTATGAAAAAACTGTTGGCTGTTCTCCTCGCCGTTGGCCTGACGCTGGGCGCCGCCCCAATGACTGCCTTTGCCTTTGATGAGGATGAGTATGACAACCTTGATTTTTTTGAAATCAAGGAAAGCAATGAGCTGCTTTACCCGGGACAGGATTACTATTTTGAAACAGACTGGCAGGGTACGCCGATCGATGATTACTTTTTTGAGTATTACAAGGTGTCGGTGAGTGTGAGTTCGGATGACGATGATGTCTCCTCCTCGACCGTCCGCCGCCGGGTTGACAAGGCCGAGTTTGTCAAGAATGAGGAAACCGGTGAGTACTACTTCCACTTCCGCGCTGGTACCAGCTTTTCCTACACCGAGAACCTCGATGTGCACATTCTGGTGCTGGCCAAGGACAAGGAAAATACCGACAAGCGCTCCTGGTATGAGTTCGATCTGACGGTTGGTTATTCCGATGGCGAGGTCACCGAGGTCATCCGGGATTCCCAGTATGATGTCGACAACAACTATCCCGCCATCGAATTTGATGAGGATCTCAAACAGTGCCGGCTGGATTTTGAAGACGGCAGCTATTTTACGCTGCGGCTTTCCACCTCCCGCAAGTTCAACTTCGGGTACAGCAATATCCCCAACCAGTTTGTTGTACAGGCCAACCCCGATGCCAACCTCTATTTCATCAACTTTTATGCCCGTCCCCGTTTTGCCAATGCCGATGTTCTCAAGCTCAAGGTGTCGCAGGACATGAAGTATCTCTATGAGATCAACCAGGACAACACCCTGACCCTGAAGTCGGATGACAACAACAACGGCTATTTCGGTTTTACCACCAACAACCTGGGCGCTTATGTGGCCTCAGACATTCCGCTGGTTTCCCCGTCGACCTCCGAGGGGATCTCTTCCAACGCCAACCAGAGCAGCACCCCGTCCCACACGGCGCCTGGCAGCGTATCGGCGCTGAAAAGCCTGGTGGAACGCAGCTTTTCCAATCGGTTTGTGATATTGAAAAACGGAACCGAGTATGGGCTGCTCGACCGGGCGACCACCTTCTCGGCTGCTGTGTCGCTCGATGACATGGATACCGCCAACCTCTATCTGTACACCTATGATGAGGTCAACAACCGGCTGATCCAGTCGCCCAACCGTCCGACGGTCGGAACCGACGGGAAGCTCTATTTCACGACCAATACCAAGGGGTATTATGTGGTCAGTGAAGGCGCCCTTGCCAAATAAAGCAGATAAAACAGAAACCGGCGGCTTGTTTGGCCGCCGGTTTCTTTTGGCCTGAAGGTAAAAAATCTCTTGACGGGGACAGGCAAATGTGATAGGATAGTCATACCTCAAAAAGGGGCTTATTTTTTTGTGCCCAAAAATGAGGGCACAGGTTCCCCTTGAGGGAGGCAGAAATTAATCCGTTTTATAGGAGGTGCCGAACAATGCGGGTAAAAATCACTCTGGCTTGCACCGAATGCAAGCAGCGCAACTACAACACGATGAAGAACAAGAAAAACGATCCCGACCGTCTTGAGATGAACAAGTATTGCAGATTCTGCAAGAAACACACCCTTCATAAGGAAACCAAGTAAGAGAGGCAGGAGAACAACATGGCAGAAAAAGCTGAAAAGCAGTCGTTCTTCGCCCGGATCGGTAAGTTCTTCCGCGACCAGAAGAGCGAGGTCAAAAAGATCGTCTGGCCGTCGAAAAAGCAGGTTCTCAACAATACGGCGATCGTTCTGGCCGCTGTGGCGCTCTTTGCGGTGGCTGTCGGCATTTTCGACTGGGCCCTGGGACTCGTTATTAAGCTGCTGCTTGGCGCGTAATGGAGGAACAACATGTCTGATCAAGCCAGATGGTACGTCGTACACACCTACTCAGGCTATGAGAACAAGGTGGCCAGCAGCATTGAAAATGCGGTGGAAAATCGCAAGCTGCAGGATCTGATCTGTGAAGTGCGGGTCCCCAGTGAGACGGTCACCGAGATCAAGGACAACAAGAAGCGCGAGGTGGAGCGCAAGATCTTCCCCAGCTACGTCCTGATCAAAATGGTCATGAATGACGAGACCTGGTATGTCGTCCGCAATATCCGCGGCGTCACCGGCTTCGTTGGCCCGGGTTCCAAACCGGTGCCGCTGACCGATGAGGAGGTTGCCCGTCTCGGGGTCGAGAAGAACGAGATCGAGGTCAACTTTGAGGTCGGGGACAGCGTCTCGATCATCGACGGATATTTTGACGGCTTTATCGGAAAGGTCACCAGTATCGAGAAGGAGAAGGGGCTCGTCCGCCTGACCGTTTCGATGATGGGAAAGGACGTGCCGGTTGAGCTTTCGCTCGATCAGGTCGTCGCGTTTGCGTAAGAATGCGCCGCTGCAGGCGCAGATAGGTCGTTTGAAGCGGCCTGTGGGAGGGGCAAAGCCCCGCAGATGAACCACTAATTTTGGAGGTGCAAACCAATGGCACAAAAGGTTGTAGGCTATATCAAGCTGCAGATTCCCGCCGGAAAGGCAACCCCGGCTCCGCCTGTCGGCCCGGCTCTCGGCCAGCACGGCGTCAATATCATGGCGTTCACCAAGGAGTTTAACGAGCGTACCAAGGGTGAAATCGGCATGGTTATCCCTGTCGTCATCACCGTTTATGCGGACCGTTCCTTCTCCTTCATCACCAAGACCCCTCCTGCGGCGGTCCTGATCAAGAAGGCGGTCGGAATTGAGACTGCGTCCGGCGTCCCCAATAAGCAGAAGGTCGGCAAAATCACCCGTGAGCAGATCCGTCAGATCGCCACGACCAAGATGCCCGACCTCAATGCGGCCGACATCGACGCCGCGATGAGCATGATCGCCGGCACCGCCCGTTCGATGGGCATCGAAGTCGTCGACTGAGAATCACCCGCCCGCAACGGGCTGCGGCGCCCCGGGTTTTAAACCGCTGGCGCCCAACGTGGGAGGAAATACTCCGTTAACCACCACATCAAGGAGGAAATGCAGATGAAGCGCGGAAAGAAATACGCCGAGAGCGCGAAGCTGATCGAGAAGCTCAAGCTCTATGATACTGAGGAAGGCCTGGAGCTCTGCACCAAGACTGCCAAGGCCAAATTTGATGAGACCGTAGAGATTCACGTCCGTCTGGGTGTTGACTCCCGTCACGCCGACCAGCAGGTCCGTGGCGCGGTCGTCCTGCCCAACGGCACCGGTAAGAGCGTCCGGGTGCTGGCCTTCTGCAAGGGCGACAACGTCCAGAAGGCCCTCGATGCCGGCGCCGAATTTGCCGGTTCGGACGAGTATGTCCACAAGATTCAGCAGGAAGGCTGGATGGATTTCGACGTTGTGATCGCTACCCCCGATATGATGGGTATGATCGGACGGCTTGGTAAGATCCTGGGCCCGCGCGGCTTGATGCCGAACCCCAAGGCTGGCACCGTTACCCCCGATATCGCCCGGGCGGTCACCGAGGCCAAGGCCGGTAAGATCGAGTACCGTCTCGACAAGACCAATATCATCCATTGCCCGATTGGCAAGGTGTCCTTCGGCACCCAGAAGCTGGTGGAGAACTTTGACGCGCTGATGGGCGCAATCGTCAAGGCCAAGCCTGCCGCCGCCAAGGGCCAGTATGTCAGAAGCTGCGTTGTGGCCACTACGATGGGCCCCGGCGTGAGAATCAACCCCTCCAAATTCCAGGGCGTCGCGGTTGCCCCTGAGAAGTAAAGGGAACAATCAAGCAGAAGAATCCCCCGCGCAACGCCGTATCCGGTTGGTTCGCGGGGGATTTTTTGCAGCGAAATGAAAGGAGAAGCACCATGCCGTATCAATTTATCTGCCACAGTGGATGCAGCACCTGCCGAAAGGCGAGACTCTGGCTGCAGGAGCAGGAAATCCCGTTTGAGGAACGGGAGATCCGCCAGCAGCGGCCCACTGCACAGGAACTCGAGACGTGGAGCCGGCAGGCAGGCATTCCGCTGCGGCGCTTTTTTAACACCAGCGGCCAGCTGTACCGGTCGATGCAGCTCAAAGACAAGCTCCCTGCGATGGATGAGCAGCAGCAGCTGGCGCTGCTTGCGTCGGACGGGATGCTGGTGCGCCGTCCAATCCTGGTTGCGGACGGGACCGTGCTGGTCGGATTTCGAGAGGCCGAATGGCAGCGTGCGCTGGGAGAAAGGAAGTAAAATCGGATGGAACCGTTTGAACTGCGCCACCTGACCTATTTTCTCAATAAGAATGTCTTTGTCGGCAGCTGCGGCCCGCTTCGGTACCGTCTGGCGCCGTCGGGCGATCAGATCGCTGTTTTTGCCTGGAAGGATGACCGGTGTTTTGAATGCCAGGAGTCCCCGCAGCAGATTCAGGTTCCGATGAGCGATGAAGGGCTGGCGCAGGCGGTAGATTGGCTGAAAAAACAGCTTTGACTGCATGATTTACCCTTTTTTGGGGCACTCCTTGATTGAATACTGATCGAAAGGAGCATTTCCAATGAAGAAGATTATTCCACTGCTGTGCTGTCTGCTGCTCGGCCTGCTGGTTGGTTGCGCCGATGGCACCTCTTCTTCCCCGTCCTCTTCTTCGCCTGAGCTTCCGGCAGAGTCCTCCTCGTCCGAGGCGCCGGCTGCGCCTTCGCAGAGCCTTCCTGAAAGTCTGCCGGAGCAGGAACAGGAGCCGTCTATTATGGTCGCCGACGCCTCCATGTACCGTGGGACCGTGACGGTGGCGCAACTGGTGGAAGACGGCATGCGGCTTACCCTTGAGCAGGCGAAAGGTACCGATTTCGGCGCCGCCTCGATCGAAGCGCTGCTGCCCCAGGACGCAGTACTCTCCTTTTCTCCGCATGAGATCGTTGAGGGGAGCTATCTGGAGATCTATTATAGCGGCTCCCTCGAGGCGCAGCCAGTCCGGGTGATTGCCGCCAACCTCTATCCGTCGGCGGAGATGGTCAACTTCAACGGCGTCTTTGAGGAGCTGCGGACCGATTCCCCCGATGCCGGCAGCCTGGTACTCCGGGATGTGGAAAATGGGCAGCAGGTGGTCTATCATTATGCAGCCGAACAGACCCAGCTTTACGTTGATCTGTCCAGTTTGGTTCCGGGAGATCAGCTGAATATCTTTCATCGCGGCGTCTATACCATGAGCTTGCCACCGCAGGGTTCCGCCCTGGAAATCCGCAAGATTAAAGAGCCGCTTCCTGTTGCAGATCCCGCTGCCGACTCGTTGCAGACGCCGGTGGCCGGAGGCTAATTGAAAATACCCACTGTATTTTGTTGATAAAGCAATACGAATAGAATTGAACATTGTGGACTATCTCAAAAAGCGCAGGGGCCGGTATCCGGTCCCTGCGCTTTTGCTTCAACAGGAAAAGGCACGATTACTTTGCTCGCGTGGTGGGGTTGATATCGCCTTCGGGCGGGACAATGCAGAGAAAATGCAGCGGCTGATCGCCGGTGTTATAGAAGCGGTGGGGAAGCGAGGAAGGGATATGGATCCACATCCCGCCTGCCATGTCGGTGGTCTCTCCGTCGATCTCCACCTTTCCCTGGCCCGAAAGGCAGATCATCCAGTGCGGCCAGGGATGGGTGTGGGTCTTTTCGATCCCCGCGTGCGGCTCGAAGAAGAAGCTCCTCATCACATAATCTCCCCAGAACCGGCCCTGCGGGCCAAATACGATCCGTTTTTCGGAGTGGGGGACAAAGTTCGATTCGTTGTCGACCGGAAGGTCCAGAATTCGTCCGGTAAGCTCGGAAATTGCCATAGAATTACCTCCTTTTTGTTCTGTTGCGGTGGATCTTCAGCCAGGGGAGGGGGTTAAAGTTCGCCGGCGCAGGAGACACCGATCGGACGGTCGGTCATGGTGCGGTAGGGCCGGTCGAGATGTTCCCGCATGACCCGGCGGGCCTCCTGCGGATCGCCCCGGTCGATCTGCCGTGCAATTTCCCGGTGGAAACGCAGGGTTTTCTGCCGCAGGGCGGGATCCATTGCCCGGCTGATTTCAACGAGCTGTTCCTTCATCAGTACACCGAAGGTGTTGAGCAGCTTCTTGGCCAGGCGGTTGTCCGCCATAGTGGCGATCTGCTCGTGAAAGGCGTAGTCAATCCGGGCAAAGCGGACCGGATCGACCGGATCTTCGGTCAACAGCTGTGCCAGCTCCTCGTTGATGGCATCGAGGTCAGCTTTTTGGTGCGGGTCGCGGCAGCGTTCAGCAGCGTGTCCGACTGCCTCGATCTGCAGGGCCTGGCGCAGCTCGAAGAGTTCCCGTTCGGTGATCCGCTCAAAGAGCATTACCGAGAGCAGCGGCAGATAGCCCTCGCTGTCCTGCGGCTGATTGATCCGGATGCCCCGGCGAGGGGCGACCGTCGCGATCCCCAGGAATTCCAGTACTCGCAGCGCTTCCCGCAGAGTGGGACGGCTTACCCCCAGCATCGCCATCAGTTCCTGTTCATTGTAGAGACGGTTTCCATACTCCAATTCTCCGCGTGCGATCCGTTCGACGATGGTCCGCACGATGCTGCGGTAGGCCTTCTGAGAGCGGACGGGGGAGAGCGGGGCCTCCATCAGGCGTTCCCGCCGCGGGCGGGGACGGTGCGGGTAGCGATGACATCTACCCCAAGGCCCAGCAGATCGGGGATGATCTGCTGCCCTCGTGTCACCGGTGCAGTCAGCGTTTGGGCGTGGATGGCGTCGACCGCATCGAAGATCCGTTCCTTTGGGATAGGGCCGGTCAGCCGCACCGAACACAGCGGCAGTGTGCCGCCCTCTACCACGACCGACGTCGCGATGTTACGCATCGGGCAGAGCAATTCCTGCCGGACATACTCCTGTCCGCGGGGACAGCGGTTTCCTTCGCAGCGAATCAGCTGATTTCCGTCGGCGCAGGCGGTGATGTCACAGCCGTTGGGGCAGAGAATACAGGTTATCGTTCGTTCTGTCATGCTAACACCACCTTAATTGGATGTTGGGAACGCAGTGCGCCGGCCGGAATAACCAGGCGCTCCATTTCAGCAGGGTTGGCGCGGGGAATCCGCCGGGAGGCGATAACCTCACCGTCCTGTACTGCCGAGACGGTACAGCCACGCATCGGGCGGCGGGGCCGGAAGGAGATGGTCACTTCGGTCTGTCCGCTGATCCGCTGGGGGACGAGCTGGCCGCAGCCTTCGCCTGATACCTCGACCGGCGAAGGGGGAAGGCCGCCGTCGCAGTAGCGAAGTACCGAATCGGCCAATGCCTCGGCTTCGAGCGAGACGAAGTCGACAAGGTCATGGACGTGCAGTACGTTGCCGGCCGAGAAGATGCCCGGGACGGTGGTTTGATAATGTTCATCCACCAACGCGCCGGAGGTGCCGGGATCGATGGTGGCGCCGGCCATGCGGGTCAGTTCATTTTCGGGAATCAGTCCCACCGAAAGGATCAGGGTGTCGCAGCGGATCTCCTGTTCGGTGCCGGGGATCGGGCGGCGGCTGTCATCGACCTGACTGACCACCACCGACGAGAGCCGGTTCTTTCCCCGAATCTCGGTGACGGTGTGGCTCAGATAGAGAGGAATGTGATAGTCATTAAGGCACTGTTCGATATTGCGGGGCAGGCCGCTGGGATAGGGCTGGATCTCAAAGACCGCTTTGACCTTGGCACCCTCGAGGGTAAGCCGCCGGGCCATGATCATACCGATGTCACCCGAGCCGAGAATTACTGCTTCCCTGCCCACCATCGTATTTTTCAGGTTCATATAGGTCTGGGCTACGCCGGCTGTAAAAACCCCGGCGGGACGCTGTCCGGGGATTGACAGGGCGCCGCGGGTCCGCTCGCGGCAGCCCATCGCCAGAATAACTGCCTGCGCCTGATAGCGAAGCAGTCCCGAGCGGGTTGCCGCGGTGACCAACCGGTCGGAGGTCAGACCGATGACCGTCGCGCCGGTGATAATTTCAATTCCGCTGGCGATTGCCGGATCAGCAAACCGGGCGGCATATTCCGGGCCGGAGAGGGTTTCGCCGAAGCGGGTCAGGCCGAAGCCGTCGTGAATACACTGGCGAAGGATTCCCCCCGGTTCTGCCTCCCGCTCGAGCAGCACCAGATCCCGTTCCCCCCGTTCCCACAGCCGCAGTGCGGCGGCGAGTCCGGCGGGACCGGCTCCGATGATGACAATCTTTTTATTCTGCGGTTTGTTCATCCGTGTACCCTCCCTGTGAAGAGCCAGGAGCCCTCCTTGGAATACTGCAGCTCCTCCCGTGTCAGACCGGTCTCCTCCATGAGCAGGTCGGCAATCCGGGTTTGGCAGTAGCCGCCCTGGCAGCGCCCCATCATTGTGCGGCAGCGGTACTTGATGCCGGTCATGGTATGCGCCGGCAGCGGGGAGCGCAGTGCGGCGAGGACCTCGGCTTTGGTGATGGTCTCGCAGCGGCAGATGATCTCCCCGTAGTCGGGATTCTGGCGGATCAGCTCGGCCTGTTGCTCGGGAGTTTTGTCGTGGAAGGTGGGGATCCGGCGGCGGATCGGATCAAAGTAGGGATTCTCCTCCAGCGGTTCGATCTCCCGGATCAGCCGAATCACTTCACGGGCGATCGGCAGTGCGGCGGTCAGACCGGGAGATTCGATGCCTACCAGATTGACGACGTGGGGGGCAAGGTCGTCCCGGCGTTCAATGACGAAGTCGTGATAGCCGCCCTTCTCCTTGCCGCTGAGCTTGGGGCGGATGCCGGAGAAGTTGCGAATGAAGTACTCCCGGCGCAGGTGAGGGAAGATTCTCGAACCATCGGCGATCAGCATATCCATCACCTGCTGAGTCGAGGCGTAATTATCCCGCTCATCGATGTACTCGTTGCTCGGACCGACCATGACATTCCCGTCAACGGTGGGGGTCAGGTGGATGCCGAGACCGCCGGTCTTATAATTGGGGACCGGATAGGCGGGAAGCGGCAGCAGCGGGCCGATTCGCGGATCCAGCAGGAAGTATTCTCCGCGGCAGGGATAAATCGTGTAGCCGGGGATTCCCAGCAGGTCGGAGATCTTGTCGGCCCAGAGTCCGGCAGCGTTGACCACCCAGCGGGCCTCAAACTGCTCGCCGCCGGCTGTCAGCTGCCAGAGCGTTCCCTCGTGTTTTGCGGCGGTTACCGGATGGGAGAAGAAGAAGGAGACGCCGTTTTTCGCCGCATTTTCGGCCAGGCCGAGATTGTATTGGAACGGACTGAGGATGCCGGTCGAGCCGGAGAAGAGGGCAAAATTTCCTTCGACAGCAGGTGCAAGCTGCTTCATCCGCTCCCGGTCAATCATTTCAAATCCGGGGGCGCCGTTCTTTTCTCCGCGTTCCTTGAGGGCCAGAAGCTGTTCATAGTCGTCAGAAGTGAAACCGACGATCAGCTTTCCGGTTCGCTTGAAGGGAACGTCAAGCTCAGCGGCGATCTGGTCAAAGAGGCGGTTGCCTTCGACACAGAAACGGGCCATTTTGCTGCCGGTTTCATTGTTGAATCCGGCATGCAGTACCCCGGAGTTGCGGGCGCTCGTTTCCCCGAAAAGGTCGGGATTGCGCTCGAGCACCGCCGTTTTCAGCCGGTAGCGGGACAGCTCCCGCGCAATGGCGCTTCCGATAACCCCAGAGCCGATGATGATCAGGTCATAACGGTGGTTCACCGTTTGGGTCAGCTCCTTCCTAATAAAGATAATTGAGTTAACTAAATAAAGAATATCGCGCCCGCTGGGATTTGTCAAGAAAAAGAATCGGCCCCCGCAATAACGGGGACCGATTCTTCAGAAGAGCCGACAGGGTCACTACCAACCTGCCGGCCAGCAGGTAACAAGGGGAATGTTATTCACAGCATCCAAGGCTGGAGAACCACACCGTTCCGGTGAGCTCCTGGTAGACCTGAGCCTCACGGCGGAGATCCAACCGTTTCTGACGTTTCGGGGCGGCCGCTCTCTGCGTCGTCCGTTCCGGCAGCTGCATGCCGGAGAACATCGTCGTTTTCTGTACCATGGTGCTCATACTGACAACCCCTTTCATATGGTATATCGGTTTGTTTCTTTCTTCGCCTTTATCATAGCACCAACAGATCATTGTGTAAAATACAAGAAATATGATGATTTCGATAGGAATTGCCTATTGAACATCCTGCTGCTTTCCGCTACAATCAAACCAGGAGGTGGCATCTGATGAACTGGAACACCCTACGGT
>CASEBP010000008.1 GCA_949285275.1 uncultured Oscillospiraceae bacterium
CGACCGGCTCTCACGCCGGTCGCGGGGGAGCCGGGCCGGAGTGTCTGCTGCCACCGCGGCGGGATTATTACCCGCCTTGAGGCGGCGGGCATCCGCAAGGCGTTTGACGGACGGACCGTGCTCGACGGTGCTTCGCTGCGGGTTCAGAGCGGGGAGACGGTTGCGCTGATCGGTCCCTCGGGGTCGGGAAAGACCACCCTGTCGCTGATTCTGTCCGGTTTTCTGCAGCCGGACGGCGGAACGGTGCGCTTCGACGGGGAGCCGGCCGATTTTTCCCGGCTGCACCGGATGGCGGGCGGACTGCAGATGGTTTTTCAGAACAGCGAAGCGGCGCTCGATCCGGCCTTTTCGGTTGGAGAAGCGGTCTGCGAGGCGCGGCTGCTGGCCGGGCTTCCCGAGCGGGAGGAGCGGGGCCGGGATGCGCTGCGGGAGGTCGGACTGCCCGATACCGACGGCTTTTGGAACAGCAGGGTATCCCATCTTTCGGGCGGGCAGATGCAGCGGCTCTGCCTGGCGCGGGCGCTGACAATGGAGCCTGCGCTGCTGATTGCCGACGAGCCGACCTCGATGCTCGATCCATCGAGTAAGGCCAATCTGCTGCGGCTGCTTAAGGGGCTGCAGAACACGCGCGGCTTCTCAATGCTGATGGTGACCCACGACCTTTCCGCGGCAGCCAAGGTGGCGGAGAGGGCCTATCGGATGGCGTCCGGCAGACCGGAGGAACTGTCCCTGGAGACGCTGCGGACATTGGGAAGCGGGAAATAAAATTTTCCTTTCCCCTTGTCAGCATCGCTTTGCTGTGATAAAATATGTCCCAACCAATAGCGAGAAACCTTTGATACGGAGATCAAACCGTGAGATGCGCCCACAGAGAGCGGGGGAAGCTGAGAGCCCCGTGGAGATGCAGCGCGGCAAATGGACCGTTGAGGGCGAGGGGAAAGGGGGATATCTCCCGATTATCCGAGACGCAGAGCCTGCGTTATGGGCTGGGGGTGTGTTGGCACCTCTGACAGAGCGGGCTGTCTCGTTTTGGCGAGACGGTCAAGTAAGGTGGTACCGCAGATTGTTTGAAATCTGTCCTTTACGAGGTAAAGGGCAGATTTTTCTTTTTGTGGGAAGAAGAAACAACGAGGCGCTGCTCCAACAGGCGCGTCCTGCCCGAAAGGAGAAACGCCATGAAAAACAAGATGATTGCCGCCCTTCTTGCCCTGTCCGCCGCGCTGGCCGGCTGTACCGCCGCATCGCAGCCGGCTGCCCCGCCCGCTTCTTCACAGGATTCCCCGCCTGCAGCGTCCGAAATGCGGACCGTTGCCATCATCCAGCCGATGGACCATCCCTCCCTCAACCAGATCCGTGAGACCATCCTGTCCGAGTTTTCGGCGATGGGGCTGGACGGGACGGTGGAAGTGGTTTACCGCAATGCCAACGGGGACAATTCCGCGCTGCCGGTGATCTTTTCCGAGCTGGTGGGAAGCGGGGTGGATCTGCTGATCCCGATCGCTACCGGCACCGCGCAGTCGGCCGCCGCTGCAACCGACCGTATTCCGATTGTTTTTTCGGCGGTGAGTAACCCGGTTGAGGCGGGGCTGGTCGAGGCCTTCGACCGCACCGACCGAAACATCACCGGAGTCTCCAACGCGATTGCCATTGAGGATATCTTTGCCCTCGCCGGGGAGCTGACCCCCGGGGTGAAGACCTTTGGCTTTGTCTACAACACCGGGGAGATTAACTCGGTGACCGGTATCAACCGGGCCCGCGCCTACTGCGACGCCCACGGGATCGCCTATGAGGAGGCGGCCATCACCGGCGTCGGGGAGCTGCAGCAGGCCGCCCAGTCGCTGGTCGGAAAGGTCGACGCCTTCTTTACCCCCAACGACAACTCCATCGCCTCGGCCATGCCGATCTATCTGCAGGTTGCCTCCGAGGCGGGGCTGCCGGTCTATGTCGGGGCCGATTCGATGGTCGCTGACGGCGGTCTGGCGACGGTTGGCATCGATTATACGGTGCTGGGCCGTCAGACGGCCCGGATGGCCGCACGGATCCTGGAGGGGGAGACGGTTGCCGATAATCCGGTCGAACAGGTCGCCGAATATGCCCGAATGATCAATCTCGATACCGCCGCATCGCTCGGGATCGACCTTCCGCAGCAGCTGACAGAGCAGTTTACGGTGATGAAATCGCCGACGCAAAACCAAGATTGAAGCGGCGTTTGCCCGGATTGCAGGGCAGAGCATCCGGCAAAATTCGATATTTCAATAATAAAAACATATTTTCACCAAAAAGGAGGAAACTGACCCGAATTTTTTGGTGCTGCCGCCAAAACTGTCCGGAACAGGATGATTTCTCACAGGAACTGTTGCATAAAAGCGGGAAGAATGGTATATTATGAACAGTCTGATCCGGATTTCGGTTGCGGATCCGGAGACCAAACAACATAAATAAAAGTGGAGGAAAACAACATGAGCAAAGAGATCGTCCTTGTCGGCGCCTGCCGTACCGCCATCGGCAAGATGGGCGGCACCCTCGCGAACGTCCCTGCCGAGCAGCTCGGCGCCATCGTTATGAAGGAAGCGATCGCCCGTGCCGGAATTTCCGCTGATCAGATCGATGAAGTTATCTTCGGCAATGTTCTGACTGCAGCGATGGGCCAGAGCCCCGCGCGTCAGGCTGCGATCCATGCCGGAATTCCTGATTCGGTTCCCGCGATGACCATCAACAACGTCTGCGGAAGCGGCCTGAAGTCGGTCAACCTGGCGGCTGCGATGATCATGGCCGGTGAGGCCGATGTCGTTATGGCCGGCGGCATGGAGAACATGTCGATCGCTCCCTATGCCATTCCCAATGCCCGTTATGGCTATCGGATGGGCGACGGCAAGCTGGTTGACACGATGATCAAGGACGCGCTCTGGGATGCGTTCAACAATTACCATATGGGCATCACCGCGGAGAACGTGGCTGAGAAGTACGGGATCACCCGCGAGATGCAGGATGAATTTGCCGCTGCTTCCCAGCAGAAGACCGAAGCTGCCCAGAAGGCCGGCCTCTTTGACGCCGAGATCGTCCCCGTTCCCGTCAAGGTCAAGAAGGAGACGGTGATGTTCGATAAGGACGAGTTCCCGCGCGCCGGCGTCACCGCCGAGAGCATCAGCAAGCTCAAGCCCGCCTTCAAGCCCGGCGACGGCACTGTCACTGCGGCCAATGCCTCCGGCATCAATGACGGCGCAGCGGCGGTTATCGTCATGAGCGCCGAGAAGGCTGCCGAACTGGGCGTCAAGCCGATGGCCCGCTGGATCGGCGGCGCTTCCGCCGGTGTTGATCCGAGCATCATGGGCATCGGACCGGCTTACTCCACCAAGAAGCTCCTTGCCAAAACCGGCCTGAGCCTGGATGATCTCTCGGTCATCGAGGCCAACGAGGCCTTTGCCGCTCAGTCGCTGGCGGTGGGCAAGCTGCTCGGTTGGGATGCTTCCAAGGTCAATCCCAAAGGCGGCGCGATTTCGCTGGGACATCCGGTCGGCGCTTCGGGCTGCCGGATCCTGGTCACCCTGCTGCACGAGCTTGAGGCGGGCCAGAAGGGCCTGGCTACCCTCTGCGTCGGCGGCGGCATGGGCGTTTCCGCTATCGTCGAGAAGCTGTAACAGGTACGGGGAACCCGCGGACGGTTTCGCCCGCGGGCCCG
>CASEBP010000009.1 GCA_949285275.1 uncultured Oscillospiraceae bacterium
ACAAGCGGTTTCTGCTCCAGCCGATGACCCGCGCGCCCTATCTCCGCCGCTGGCTGTGCACCCACGGCTTTGAGATTCTGGCGGAACGGGCCTGCGTTTGTGGTGATCATGCCTATACGGTGATGCAGACCCGTTTTACCGGCAAGCGCTGTCAGCTGGGAGAATATGATCTTTATTGCTATGCCGGGGAGCTGACCTGCGATGTGTCCGCTGAAGCCAAACGGTTTCTCAATCGTGCGGTCTATGCCCTGCGTAAGCAGGAACGGGGAATCGAACGCTCCGATCCGGCTCACGCTTCGGCGCTGCGGCGGCTGGTCAACAAGCTGGTGACGGTCATCGAGGAGGGAAGATAATGGCGCTGGACGGCATGATGCTTTCCCTGCTGAGACGGGAACTGGAAGGGAGGATTCTGGCCTCCCGGGTCGATAAAGTTTACCAGCCCGCTAAGGAAGAGCTGATTTTGGGGCTTCGCTCCCAGAACGGCAATGTCCGGCTTTTGCTTTCCTCCCGTGTGGCGGCCCCACGGGTTCAGCTGACCGCACTGACAGTGGAAAATCCCAAGCAGCCCCCGATGTTCTGTATGCTGCTGCGGAAATGGATCGGCAATGCCAAACTTGTCGCCATCCGGCAGCCGGGTATGGAGCGGGTGCTGTTTTTTGATTTTGAAACCCTCAATGACTTCGGCGATACGGTCGTCGTCACACTGGCGGCAGAAGTGATGGGGCGCTATTCCAATCTGATCCTGATCGGGCCGGATGGCAGAATTGTCGATTCAGTCCGGCGGGTGGGCGCCGACCGCTCCTCGCTGCGCCAGATTCTTCCCGGGCTGCCGTATGAAAATCCCCCCGCGCAGGACCGGGTCGATCTGATTGCCCTGGGAGCGAAACGGGTATGTGAGGCGATGGCCGCCTCTCCCCGTGACATTGATATCGCCAAGCTGCTGCAGGAAACGCTGGAAGGCGCCTCACCGCTGCTGTGCCGCGAGGTAGTCCACTGCGCTCTGGGAGGGCTTTCTCCCATTCGCAGCGAGATGAGCGCCGCGCAGTGGAACGCCCTGTCCGACGAGCTGGATGCCCTCGCTGACCGGGTCCGGCGAGGTGCGGCCGAACCGACTGCTGTCATTACCCCGGAAGGAACACCGAAGGATTTTTCCTTCCTTCCGGTGCGGCAGTATGGCAGCGCAATGAAAACTGTATCCTATCCCACCATCTCCGAGCTGCTGGATGCGTTTTACGGCGAAAGGGATACTGTCGACCGGATGAAGCAGCGGATGAGCGATTTTTCCCGCCTGATTTCCTCCCGAATCGAACGGATCGAGCGCAAGCTCTGCGCCCAGAAGGAGGAACTGCTTGCCTGCCAGGACAGAGACCGCCTGCGGCGCTGCGGCGATCTTCTCTCTGCATCCCTCTACCGGCTCGAAAAAGGGATGAGCAGCGTGACGCTGGACGACTATTACGATGAGGCGGGGGGGCAGGTGACCATTGCACTGGATCCCCGGCTGACACCGGTGCAGAATGTACAGAAATATTACAAGGATTACCGGCGGGCGGATACCGCCGAACGGATGTTGCGGGAGCTGATCGTCCAGGGTGAGCAGGAGCTGTCCTATCTGGAGACGGTCTTCGACCTGATGACCCGGGCCCGCAGCGAAGAGGAGCTTCAGGCCATCCGGGCTGAACTGGTGGAGGGCGGCTACCTGCGTCCGGCTCCCGGTTCAAAGCGCCGTCAGGACGGAAAACTTCCGCCCCTGCGATACCGGACATCCGATGGATTTCTTGTGTTGTCCGGCCGGAACAATCTGCAGAATGACCGCCTGACCCTGCGGGAGAGCAGAGGAAGTGACATCTGGTTTCATACTCAGAAAATCCCCGGTTCTCACACCATCTTGCTCACCGAAGGCAGGGAGGTCCCGGACCGTTCACTGACCGAAGCAGCCATTATTGCAGCGGTCAATTCCAAGGCGAGACAGTCCCGCAAGGTGCCGGTGGACTACACTGCCATCCGCAATGTGAAAAAACAGCCGGGTGGAAAACCGGGCATGGTGATCTATGAAAATTTCCGGACGGCAATTGTCGATCCGGATGAGGCGCTGGCAGAAGCCCTGACCGAAAAAACGCCCTGATCCTGTCGCAGCGTGACAAAACGCCCTCTGATCCAGCCAAGCTGCATCGGAGGGCGTACCGTCAAACGCTATCGATCAAAGAGCGGTTTTCCAGAGACCGTGGAGATTGCAGTAAGCATACACCGCCACCGGCGTTTCGCCGTCGCACAGCGCGAAAACAGCCTGCGGCTGATCGCCGGGAAGCAGTGCCTTGCGGCAGCAGGCCCGGTCGGTCTGCAGATAGATCCATTGAATCGAATGCTCCGGGATCATCGGATGAGGCGCGGATCCCACCTTGACCACCAGGTTGTTACCGGAGCGTTCCACCACCGGAAGGTGCTTCTCACGGCTGGCTTCCACCGTATTGGCGGTCAGCTCCTTCATCGGTTCACCGCAGCAGATGATCGGCACACCGGAATTCTCAATCGACTCAACCAGATTCCCGCAATGGGAACAGCGCAGAAAACGTACTTCAGACATGGCATTTCCTCCTTAATATAATAACTACTTTTATTTTTACCACATGATTGGGAAAATTTCAAGCAATTGTTGCTGTTGTTTTGCAAAAATCCCCCGTGACAGTGCCGTATGGAACCGATCTGGCCCGCATATCCATGCGATAGGGGGTGGTTCGGATGAAACGAATGACGATATTGTGCTGTCTGGCAGCGGCTGCTGTTGCCTGTGGGGCAGTCGGTTTTTTTCACCGGATTGAAAGCGTAGCGGCCGAGGCCATTTCGCCGTTGACGCCGGTGCTTCTGATCGATGCCGGGCATGGGGGATTCGACGGAGGTGCTCAGGGGGCGGATGGGACGGTAGAAAAAACCGTCAATCTCGAGATCTCCCAAAGAATCAATCGCATTGCCTCTCTGTGTGGGTTTCAAACCGTCATGGTCCGGGATTCCGACCGTTCGGTGGAGGAAGAGGGGATTACCGGACTGCGAAACCGCAAGGTTTCGGATCTCCATCAGCGGCTGAAGCTGACCGAACAGTACCCTCAGGCGATTTTTTTGAGTATCCATCAGAATCATTTTCCCGATGAGACCCAATGGGGAACCCAGGTATTTTATGGGCCAAATCACCCGCAAAGCCGTATTCTGGCCCAACAGATACAGAAAAATGTGATCGAGTGTCTTCAGCCTGAAAACCGCCGCGCTATCAAGGAAGCCCAGGATAACCTGTTTCTCCTGACCCAGACGACCGTCCCGGCCGTCATGGTGGAGTGCGGTTTTCTCTCCAACCAGGAAGAATGCAAACAGCTGTGCCAGCCGGATTATCAGCAACAGTTGTCGTTTCTGATCGTGCGGTCGGTTCTGGAATTTCACAAGCAAGATGCAGAAGGGATGGAACAATCGGATGGCGCCCAAGATGAAAAAACTGTACGTTTGCTCCAATTGCGGATATGAGACGGGGAAATGGCTGGGAAAATGCCCCGATTGCGGCAGCTGGAATACCCTTACTGAGGAGATCCGGGTGGATACCCCTGCGCCAAAGGGGTCGCCGGCGTTGCTTGCGGCACATCCTCCCGCGGAGGTTACCACCCTCGACGAGGTTGAATCGGGGGAAGAGATCCGCTATCCTACCGGTATCTCTGAACTTGACCGGGTTTTGGGCGGCGGAATGGTCCCCGGCGCGGTGATGCTGGTGAGCGGCGATCCGGGAATCGGCAAATCGACCCTGCTGCTTCAGGTCTGCCGGAGCCTGGAGGCCTCGTTGCGGGTGCTCTATGTCACCGGGGAAGAGAGTACCCGTCAGATCAAGCTTCGCGCGCTGCGCCTTGGGGTGGAGAACCCGCTGCTGATGCTCTGCGCCTGCAATGATGTGGGACAGATTCTGGCTACCATCGATCGGGAACATCCGGATCTGGTCATTGTCGACTCGATCCAGACCATCAGCGCGGCGGAGATCTCCTCTTCGGCCGGAAGCGTTTCCCAGGTGCGGGAATGCACCCAGCGCCTGACCCATCTGGCCAAAGAACGGGAAATTCCGCTCTTTCTGGTGGGACATGTCAACAAGGATGGGGCCATTGCCGGGCCGAAGGTGCTCGAGCATATGGTCGACACGGTGCTGTATTTTGAGGGAGAACGCAACCTTTCCTACCGGATCCTGCGTGCCATCAAAAACCGCTTTGGTTCCACCAATGAGATCGGTGTCTTCGAAATGCTGGATACCGGCCTCTCCGCTGTGGACAACCCCTCGATGGCTCTGCTGGCGGGACGGCTCGAACATGCCGCGGGAAGCTGTGTGACCGCTGTGATGGAGGGGAGCCGTCCGATTCTCGCCGAAATTCAGGCGCTGGCCAGCAAAACCACCTATCCGATGCCCAAGCGCAGTGCCAACGGCCTGGACTTCAACCGGATCGGAATGCTGCTGGCTGTGTTGGAAAAGAAATGCGGCTACTTTTTCGGTACGCTGGATGTCTATCTGAATGTGGCGGGAGGCCTGCGGATCGACGAACCGTCCGCCGATCTGGCAGTGATCCTGGCCCTGATCTCCAATCTGACCGACCGTCCGCTGGAAGATTCAATGGTCGCTTTCGGCGAAGTAGGGCTGGCGGGGGAAATCCGGGCGGTCAACCGGGCGGGGCAGCGGATCGGAGAAATCTATCGGCTAGGATTCCGGCAGGTGATTCTGCCGGCCCATAATGTCGAGGCTGTCAGCTTGTCCGCTTATCCCGGACTGCAGCTGGTCGGGATCCGTTCGGTGCGGGACCTCCGGCGGCTCTTCGGCTGAACGGGTTCTAAAATAGATGCAGTCGTTTTGTGCGCTGCAGACGGCATCCCGTAGGTTCTGCAAGGTGCAATATCCGTCCGTTTGATGAACGCAGGGGTGGGCGCATGGAATCAGATTCAAACAAAACACCTCTTTGTCCTAGTTTCTTCGCTTTGTCCACGCTTATTCCGGTCAAACCGCCTGACGGGTACGGCGGATTTACCGCCCGGCCGGGAAAAAGCCACCGGCTTGATTGACAGGAGAGGTATGGACGGATTATCATGGTATTATGGCCGTATCGGGCGGCGTGGGATCGATTGGGCCGGAAGACGGTGTGACGCCCCGCTGCAGAAAAACGGGTCTACGCCTGTTGGCTGTCTGGATGAATTTCATTCTCCTGCATAACCTAATGGACGCGTACCCCAGAGAAAAGGTGGATGAAATTTGGCTGGAAAAAATGAGACAGACCTCGGAAGTAAACCAATTGGAAGCCTGCTGGTTTCGCTGGCGGTTCCGACCATTACGGCGCAGATTGTCAATATGCTCTATAACATCGTGGACCGGATCTATATCGGAAGGGGAGTCAGCCGTCTGGCATTGACCGGCGTAGGGGTCACCTTTCCCATTCTGATTCTGATTTCGGCCTTTTCCTCGCTGATCGGGATGGGCGGCGCACCGCGCGCCTCCATTCGGATGGGGCGGCAGGACAACAAGGGAGCGGAAGAAATCCTGGGCAGCTGTTTTGTCACTTTGCTGTGCATTTCGCTGGTTCTGACGGTTCTGTTCCGCACCTTCAGCGAACCGCTGCTGATGATGTTCGGAGCGAGTCAGGACACACTGCCGTACGGGCTGGCCTATATCAACATCTATGTGCTGGGCACGGTATTCGTTCAGCTTTCCTTGGGCCTCAACGCTTTCATCACCGCCCAGGGCCACAGCCGTTACAGCATGACCACCATCTTAATCGGGGCGGTCGCCAATATCATCCTGGATCCGATCTTCATCTTCGGGCTGAAAATGGGGGTTCACGGCGCCGCATTGGCCAGTGTGCTTTCCCAGGCGCTGTCCACCATCTGGGTACTGCGTTTCCTTCACGGCAGGGTAACCAGCCTGCGGCTGAGGCGGGAGTATCTGCGTATCTCGCCGCGGATTATCCTTCCGGTTCTTGCGCTGGGCATTTCTCCGTTTATCATGCAGTCGACCGAGAGCCTGATCAATATTGTCTTCAACCGGTCGCTACAGCGATATGGAGGCGATACGGCGGTAGGTTCGATGACAATTCTGACCAGCGTCATGCAGCTGATTATGATGCCGGTCAGTGGTCTGGCACAGGGAGCACAGCCCATTATCAGTTACAACTATGGAGCGCAGAAGCTTGACCGGGTCAAAAAGGCGTTTCGCCTTCTGCTGTGCAGTGCGCTGTGTTACACGGTCTTTTTCTGGCTGATCGCACAGTTCTTCCCGGAAATGATTGTGAGCATCTTCAATTCCGAACCCCAGCTGTTGGAAACGGCGAGCTGGGCGCTGCGGATCTATCTGGGTGCTGCATTTATGCTGGGAGCACAGATGGCATGCCAGCAGACCTTTGTCGCCCTGGGCCAGGCCAAATACTCCCTGTTTTTGGCGTTGCTGCGGAAGATTTTCCTGCTGCTGCCCCTGATCTGGCTGCTTCCCAAGCTGATTGCCGATCAGGTTTTTGCTGTATTTCTTGCTGAGCCGGTTGCCGACCTGCTCGCAACGCTGACGACCCTGACGATCTTTCTCCACCAATTCCCCAAGCTGCTGGCTGAAAATCAGAAGGGCACCGGATCCTGAATATTTGACGATGATCTGAGGAGGAATTCCATTGAACTGGTTTCGGAACTTTATGGCGGGACGCTACGGAAACGATCAGCTCGGACTGGCGCTTCTGCTGCTTTATCTGGTAATGAGTCTGCTGCTTCCCGGCGGGAGGCTGCGCTGGCTGGCGTTAATTCCCTTTTTCTTCTTCTGGTACCGGTTCCTCTCCCGGGATCTGCTGCGGCGCTCAGCTGAAAACCAGGCTTTTCTGCAGTGGTGTGAACCGTTTCGGCAGCTTCTCTCGCGCAAACGGGCGCAACACGCCGACCGTACCCACCGCTATTACACCTGCCCGGGCTGCCGGCAGACGCTGCGGGTTCCGCGCGGACGGGGAAAAATTCAGATCACCTGCCCAAAGTGCGGCAGAACCATCACGAAACGTACATAACCGATCCGATTTACAGCCGGAGGCCGAAAGGTTCTCCGGCTTTTTCTGTTCTATTTCAGACAAGCCTCCCATATCATAGAGCAGAAGCGAGAGGAGGGAGCCGCGATGAAAGAGGAAACCCGTCCCTATGAACAGGCGGTGTCGGGGCTGGCGCCGAGCCTGAGGGAACGGTTGCTCGCACTGCCTGTCGAGCTGACAGCACAGGCGCAGGAGCTGCGGCTGCTGGCTGGGCGCCACCCGGTGCTTCGCAGCGGCAATGTCAGCCGATGCCTGCAAAAATTGCCTGTGGTAACCGCACAGGAGCTTTCCCAGAGCCTGCTTACCCTCAGTGGACAGGCGCTGCATACCCATCAGGCCGAAATTGCCCAGGGCTTTCTGACCATTCCAGGGGGACACCGCGCCGGATTCGCCGCCACCGCCGTCTACAACGGCCACGGGGAAGCGGTCAACCTGCGGGAGATCAATGCTATCGTCCTTCGGATTGCGAGACGCTTTCCCGGAGCCGCCGACCGATTGATCGGACAGGCCTTTTCCCACGGGCTGCAGGGCCTGCTGATCGCCGGGCCACCCTGCAGCGGAAAAACAACGGTGCTGCGCGAGCTGGCTTGCCGGCTGGCGCAGGGAATGGTTCCGGGATGCGACCGGGTAGCAGTGGTGGACGAACGGGGTGAACTGGCCGGTTTCTGCGACGGCTGCTGCGTTCTGAGGGGATATGAAAAGGGAACGGGAATTCTGATGGCGATCCGGAGTCTGGCGCCCCAAGTCGTGCTCTGCGACGAATTGGGAACCCTGCAGGAGGTGGAAGCGGTGATTGCAGCACTGCACAGCGGTGTGTCGGTTATTACCACCATTCACGCGGGCACACGAACCGAGCTGCTGCGCCGCGAGGCCGGACGGAGGTTGCTGGCCTCCCGCGGGTTTTCCACCGTCGCCATCCTCGGGGAGCGTCCTCACCCCGGGGTGCTCAGGGAGGTGTTTTCTGCGGATGAACTGGCTCAAGGGGATGGGGCTTCTGCTGTTGTCCGGAAGCTGTGTGCTGGCGGGGATGGTCAGGGCTTTGGAATACCAACGCCGGTGTGCGGCGCTTGAGGAGGCGAGAGGGATGATTCTTTCCCTTCATGGGCAGCTCTCCTTCACCCTGTCGCCGCCCGGTGAGCTTCTGCGTGGTGCGACGGGGGATCCCGCCTTCGCACGGTGCGACTATCTCATGTTTTCCCTGGAGGAAATTGAAAAAGGCCTGGACGCGGAATCCGCCTGGAAACAGGGAATTTGGAAAAGCGCTGAACCGTTTACCACCGATGATCGTCGTCTCATCGCCCGGACCGGTGAGATTTTGGGAAAGAGCGATCTGGAAACGCAGTTGACCCAGCTGCATCATCTGGCGGAACGGATCGAGCAACAGGCGCAGCAGGCGAGGGAGCAGGCACAGACACAGGCGAAACTGTCCGTTACGCTCGGCGCCCTGGCTGGTCTTGCGGCGGTGGTGGCGCTGATATAAACCGGCCGTCAACGGCGGCAAAGGGAGATAGAACAATGGATGTGGATTTGATTTTTCGTATCGCTGCCATCGGGATTATTGTGTCGGTACTCAATCAGGTGCTGATCCGTTCGGGCAGGGAGGAGCAGGCTACGATGACGACACTGGCAGGTCTGATTGTGGTGCTGATGATGATGATCTATGAGATCAATACCCTCTTTCAGACGGTCAAAACGGTGTTTCAGCTATGAACGTGGAGCTGCTTGCGCTGATCGGCGGTGCGCTGACCGCCATGCTGATTGCGGTGGCACTGCGGGAGGTACAGCGGGAGTACGCGGTGTTGCTGTCGCTGTGCTGCGCGGCGGCACTGATGATCTGGGCAGTGGGAACCATCCGTCCGGTTGTCGAGCAGATCGGCACGCTGGTCGAATCGACCGGACTTGACCCACAGTACAGCGGCATCCTGCTCAAGGCGCTGGGTATTGCCCTGTGTACTCAGCTTGCCTGTGATGCCTGCAAGGATGCGGGGGAGTCGGCCATCGGGGACAAGATTGAATTTTGCGGAAGAGCGGCGCTGGCTGCATTGAGTCTGCCGCTTTTTCTGGAAATTCTGTCGCTGGCACAAAAAATTTTTGCGGTCTAGGAGGAGACGGACGGTGAAACGAATGGCGGGATTGCTGTTGGCGGCATTGTTGGCAGTATGGTTGGCACAGCCCTGTGCCGCCCTGGAACTGACCGAGGAACTGGCCGAAACAATCGGCATTTCCGACCTGAATAGTGAAATACCTTTACAGGCAGATCAGTTTGCGGAGGACGCCGGAATTGCCGGACTAGAGGCCGGAGAGCTGCTCAGCCTAACCCCGCAGGAACTTTGGGAGGGGATCTGCGTCCAGCTGCAGCGCAGCTTTGCCGAGACGCAGGGCAGGCTCTTCGCCATTTTGGGGGTTGTCCTGCTCTGTGCATTGCTTTCTATGGTTTCTTCTGGCGCCGGAGAATCCCTGCCCTTTGGGCTGATTGCCAGCCTGACCCTTCTGGCCGTTCTGCTGGATCCGCTCATCGAATGCCTGACCGTCTGTGCTTCCACCATTCGAAGCTGCGCCCAGTTCATGCTCTCCTATATTCCGGTTTATACGATGGTGGCCGCTACCGGCGGTGCACCACTTACGGCAGGCGCCTATCAGATGCTTTTGCTGGGTGCGTCACAGTTTTTCTCTCAGTTTTCCGCCACCACCCTGCTGCCGCTGCTGCAATGCTATCTGGCACTGTCGATGGCAGGCGGTATTGGCCGGAACAAAGGACTCCAGAATCTCTCCCGCGGTATCCGGAAGGTAGCGAACTGGACGCTGGTGCTGTTGATGACCGGATTTGCGGGATTGGTGTCACTGCAAACTTTTCTGGGATCGGCAGCGGATTCCGCCGCATCCAAGACGGTAAAATTTCTGGCCGGAAGCTTTATCCCGGTGATCGGCAGCGCCGTGACCGATGCCTGGACCGCTCTGCAGGGAAGTATTCAGGTTATCCACGCCAGCGTCGGCAGCTTTGGGGTAGCGGTCACCGTCTTTACCTTCCTGCCCGCGCTGATCTCGGTGACGGTGCTGCGAGCCGCAGTTGCCTTTGCGGCGGCCGCCGGTGAGGTCCTGGCAGTTTCGGAGGGAAAGGAGTTGTTGGCGGGCTGCGCCGATGTACTTTCGGTGCTGACGGCGCTGCTCATTGCGGTTCTCTTGGTTTCGGTGATCTCAACCGGAACGCTGCTGTTTTTGTGTGGGGGAGGGAAATAGATGGAGAGCTGGAAGGGCTTTTGTATGACGGTCTGCCTGGTTTCACTGATAACAGCGCCGCTTTGTTCTCTGATTCCGACGCGGCTGCGGCGTCAGACCGAGCTGGTGATGCGGCTGTTTTTGTTGCTCTGCCTGCTCGCCCCATTGTCACAGATCTCACTGCCCGACTGGGGCGCCCTGCGCGTTGGGACAGAGGTTCCGGTTCGCTCGGTCGATCTCGACGGGTTGCTTCAGCAGGAGATTGAGGCGAGAATCTCACAGGCTTTGTCTGAAAAATTGGAGGAAAACGGCATATTCGCAGAGGAAATTCGAATAGACATTACCGTTGCAGAAGATGGGGTGGAACTTGACTCAGCCCGGATTCTGCTTCCGCAGCAAGAAAAGTCGCAGTCTGAACTGGCGCGGTCGGTCGCCGAGCAGTTGCTGGGAACCGGTGTAGAGGTCTCGGACGGTGCGGGAGGATGATAAAATGAACGAACAGAAGGGCCATTCCGTCCTGACATGGCTTCATCAGGAGAACCGCCGAAGACTGATTGTAGCGCTTGGAATCGCAGGAATGCTGCTGATCCTGGTAAGCAGCTGGTTTGACTCGCCTAAACCGGCAGCTTCCGGCTCGGGAGGGGAGACCGATCTGCAGGAATATCTTGTACAGACGCAGAAACAGCTTGAACAGATTCTCTCCGGCGTACAGGGGGTGGGCAGGGTGTCGGTGATGCTGACGTTGGAACAGGGAACGGAATATCGTTACGCTGTCAATGAATCAAATGCCCAGACATCGACCACAACCTATGCCGAAGGAAGCGTGCAGCGGGTGGAGGAGTCAGGGGAAACCCAACAAAGTTACCTTTTGATCGATACCGGAACCGGGAAGGGACCGCTGGTACTTACCAAGCTCCCGCCCAGAATCAAGGGGGTCGTCGTCGTGTGCAGCGGGGCGCAGAATCCCTCTGTCGTCTCACGGGTCATGGACGTCGTCACGACGTCGCTGGGGGTGACATCGCTGCAGGTGTGCGTTGTTCCATCCGAAACTAAATAAGCGGGAGGCATACAGTATGAAAACCAGAATCCGAATGAACATGGTCGTAGGGAAGAAACAGATCGTTCTGGCCGCATTGGTCCTTTGTCTGTCGCTGGCGGTCTATCTCAACTGGATCTATTCCGGCAGTGATATCGGGCTTCCGGTGACCAATACGCTGGAGGAGGCTCAGGAGACTAAAAACTATGGGGATTCCCAGTATGTCGAACTAGCCACCGACAGCGAAGCTTTCTTTGCAGAGGCGAAGGTCAGCCGTCAGAAAACCCGGGATGAAGCGGTCCAGACCCTCAAAAATCTGATTGAAAGCGATTCGATTACCCCCGAGCAGCGCACCGAACTGGCGCTGAAGACCACCACGATGGCGGAGGCGATCGAAAAGGAAGGAAAAATTGAGAACCTGATTAAAGCCAAAGGCTTCCAGGAATGCATGGTATATTATGACGCCGAGCGGGTAGACGTCATCGTCAAGACCGATGGTTTGGAAACCAATGAGGTCGCTCAGATGAAGGATATTATCTGCAAGGAGGTCAGCGTTCCCGACGAAAATATTGCAATTATCGAGGTTAACTGAACCCTTTCACAGGACTTTCAAATCTATTAAATTTGTATATTCCGGTTGTCTTATGCTGAATCTGTGATATAATATGAAAAGAGTTTCCGATCAATTCGGGACGATGCGCGCGGTCTGGCCGCGCAGGTTCCTTGCATATTGACAACGGAGGGATCAGTTATGAATGAAACTAACGGTGGACGCACCGATTCGGTCGGTACGCTGCGGATTTCCAAAGAAGTTCTCGCCGCCATTGCCGCCACTGCGGCTTCCGAGGTCGCCGGGGTACACAGTCTGACAGCCCCGCCGGTTCATTTCAAGGGGGTGCTGTCCCGGAGAAAGTTTCCCAAATCCGTCTCGGTAAACCTTCAGGACGATACTGCCGAAATCGAGCTTCGTCTGGTAATCGGAACCGATGTCAAGATTCCGGTTGTCGCTGAAAAGGTGCAGCGTGCCGTCAAGGAGTCGATCCAGAGCATGACCAATATCACAGTTTCCCGGGTCCATGTGGTGATCGACGGCATTGTCTTTTCGACCGAGGCACCGGCGGTATAACAAAGGGATATGCGGGCTGCCGCAGAGTTTTCTGCGGCGGCCTCGTCTTGCATTTAGGAAGAGAGAAAGGGCAAACGCTTATGAAACGACGTGATGCGCGGGAATCGGCTTTTCAGTTGATCTTTGAAAAATCCTTTCAGAAGGAGACCATGCAGGAACTGCTGGATCAGGCGGTCGCCTGGCGCGCCCTGGAAGTGGACGATTATGCCCGCCGTTTGGCACTTCTGACCGAGGAACATCTGGAAGAACTGGATGCCGGAATCGAACGGTTTCTGACCGGGTGGAAGCTCAACCGGCTTCCGCGGGTGACTCTTGCCCTGCTGCGGCTCTCCTTCTGCGAGCTGGAACATTTTCCCGATATTCCGGTGCGGGTTTCCATCAATGAGGCGGTTGAACTTGCCAAAAAGTATGCAACGGAAGAGGATGCCTCCTACATCAACGGGGTGCTGGGCGCTTTTGTGCGGGAAACCGCACTGGTCAAGGATCCCGCCGATGCCGAACCGGCAGACGCAAAAAAGGATGAACCGTAATGCGCGGATACCTTGGGATCGATACCAGCAACTATACGACCTCCTGTGCGATCTGCCGCGCAGGGAAGGTCGTTCAGCAGAAACGGCTTTTACCCGTGCCGCAGGGGCAGGTTGGTCTCCGGCAGAGTGACGCCGTTTTTTCTCATGTCAAGGCGCTGGGGGAGCTGATGGAACAGCTTCGCCGCGACGATAATGGCCCGATTGACGCCATCGGCGTATCCTGCCGCCCCCGCGACCTGGAGGGATCCTATATGCCCTGTTTCTGCGCGGGGGAGATGGCAGCCAGAACCGCCGCGGCGGCGATGGGGGTTCCGCTCTACCGGTTTTCCCATCAGGCGGGCCATATCGCAGCGGCGCTGTACGGCGCGGGGCGGATCGACCTGGTCAACCGCAGCTTTGTTGCCTTTCATCTGTCAGGCGGAACCACCGAGAGCGTCTGGGTGCGCTCGCTGCTGTCGGCCGATATGCCGCTGCTTTCTGGCAGCAGTGATCTCAATGCCGGCCAGGTGATCGACCGGGTGGGTCATCTGCTGGGATTGCCATTTCCGGCAGGACCATCCCTCGATGCATTGGCACAAAATTCCCAACAGCGCTACCGGGTGCGGATCAAATTTCATGAGGGCGGACCCTGTCTCTCCGGCGTTGAGAACCAGTGCGCGGCCATGCTCCAGAAAGGGGCGCCTCACGCCGATATTGCGCGATACGCCCTGGATGCAATTTTGTCCGCCCTGATCGGAATGATCGACCGCGCCCGGGAGGCTACCCACTGCGACACGATGCTCTTTGCCGGCGGCGTTATGTCCAATTCGATCATTCGCCCGGAAATTGAGCGCTACTGCGGCGGAATTTTTGCGCCGCGGGATTATTCCTGTGACAATGCGGCGGGAATTGCGGTTCTGACCGCGCTGCAAAGGGAAGAACCGTTTGGGTAAGGAGACAAATTGATGGCGGTTTCCATTTTGAAGGTTTCACAGCTCAACCGGTACGTCCGCTCCCGGCTCGAAGAGGATGCACGCCTTCGGGAGGTCTATGTCGCCGGGGAAATCGGAAGCATGACAGCGCATCCCCGCTCAGGACATCTCTATTTTACCCTCAAAGATGCGGATGCCTCGGTCCGGGCGGTGATGTTTGCCTCCCATGCAGAGCATCTCCGCTTTTTCCCCAAACCGGGGCTGGCCGTTGTGGCACGGGGCACCGCGACCCTCTATGAACGGGATGGCGGTTTCCAGCTCATCGTCACCGAGCTGATGCTTGACGGAGCAGGGGCATTGGGGATTGCCTTTGAACGCCTCAAGCAGGCTTTGGCTGCACAGGGCCTCTTTGATACTGCAAAAAAGCGCCCGATCCCTCCCTTTCCTTCGACGATCGGTCTGGTGACATCGGCGTCCGGTGCTGCGCTGCAGGATATTCTCAGCGTCGCACAGCGGCGCAACCCCTCGGTTTCACTGATCCTGGCCCCTGCTGCAGTGCAGGGCAAGGAGGCGGCTGCATCGATTGCGGCGGCAATCCGACGCCTCAATGAGGATGGAC
>CASEBP010000010.1 GCA_949285275.1 uncultured Oscillospiraceae bacterium
CCGGCGCCTGCTCCGGCTCCCGCTCCGGCGCCTGCTCCCGCCCCGGCCCCGGTCCCGGCTCCTGCCCCCGCTCCCGCCCCGGCCCCTGTATCGGCCGGTGGGACAACGGTGGCTGCGCCGATGCCCGGCAATATCCTCAAGGTGATGGTCAAACCGGGGGATACGGTAAAGTCTGGCCAGCTGCTTCTGCTGCTGGAAGCGATGAAGATGGAGAACGAGATCTATGCACCTTGTGACGGCGTCGTCACCGCGGTGACCGTCTCGGTTGGCGGATCGGTCAACTCCAATGATCCGATGGTCGTGATTGGCTAAACAAATAATGGGGGACGGTTTTGCCGTCCCCCATTGTTGATGGAAAAGGGAAAGGGGACTGTCATCTTGACAGTCCCCTTTGTTTGTTTTTTGTTTTGCCCTTTTGATCGATTCAATCTGTCGCGTACGAACTTTTGCTGGAACTGAATCTCTATTTTGGATCGGCGCCTTTCCGTTTTTCACTGGATCAGCACCGTTGGAAATTGAATTACTCGTTTTCCGAATGCCACATGGGCATCTCATTCCTTCACTACGATCTGAAATTTAAGAGGAAATCTTTGTCGCCTGAAAAAACCATCTGCCCCAAAGCGATTCTACGAATGCTTTTGAATTTGGGAATGTTCATATGGTGCCGGGACAAAGTTCAATTAAAAACCGTATGCTGCAAATGAAATCCAAAACAAATCTTCTGCCTGTTTCCCTTCAGACCTTGTTCCGAGCGACCAGCCGGAACCGCTTTTGGGGCAATGGCCGGGAAACATGGCGGATGCCAACTGAAATTCCTTCGTGATGAATCAGAATCATTCAGGGGAATCTGCGACCTGACACCGCTTGCGAAATCTGGTGGCTCTTCTGGGTGCCTCCCATTTTGTACATTGCGTCATGCAAAGATTACAATCAAAATCAGATGTTCGCAGTGGCGCCGGCCACAAAATTCTTCGGTTCTTCCATGTTCATCGGAGCCACCCCTTTCTCTGTAAGTTCATCTTCTCGATGTCCCTTTCGGTACCTTTACTATAGCAGAGGCTGCTTAAAATGTCAATAGTTTTCAACGAATTTTTTTATTTTTACACCCTTTGCACAAGAAAAGGCCCGCTTGACTTTCCAGACGCAATGTCGTACACTAGGAAAGGAACAAAACAGAAGGAGGATCTGACCAGATGAGCGAACATTGCCATTGCGGCCACGATCATGAGCATGAGGAGTGCAGCTGCGGCTGCGGCGAGCAGGAGGAGATGAACGGCGTCATCACCCTGGTGGATGAGGACGGCGTGGAACACGGCTTCGAGATCATCGATATGCTCGAGCTGGGGGACAGCCAGTATGTGGCGGTGGTTCCGGCCGGCGAAGAGGATGAGGATGAAGACGAGGAATCAGATGAGCTGGTCCTGCTCAAGATCGTTGCCGAAGGAGTCGAGGAGTACCTCGAGGCAATCGAGGACGAGGAGGAGTTCAACCAGGTCTCCGCAGCCTTTATGGAGCGCCTCAAGGACGACTACGATTTCGTTGACGGGGAAGAATAAAGCTCTGACCCGATCATAGAATAGCGTTGTGACACTCTGCGGTGTGCGACACCCTTTCCCATTTATAATCCGACAAGCATAAATTTAGGGATTCAGCGTCTCCAATCGACTAGTGCAGACCTCCCGCCCCCCTGCGGGGAGCGCGGAAGAAGGGAGCGCGATGTCGGTGGGCGCCCACCCACCTGTCATTGACGGGGTTTTATTCGGGGGAGGGATCGGCATTGCGGGGTGTCTTTTTGTCTGCACGGACATCGAAAATTTTTCGTTCCCTGGGGCATAACGGCAGGAACCGCCGCTCACAATAAGGGCGGAGGTGCAAACGATGTCCAATTATTCAGAAAACAGTTTTACCCGTTTTTTAAGCGGCAAAGGCTTTTATTTTGTCCTGGCGCTCTGCCTGGCCTGCGCGGGAGCTGCGGCCTATCTGGCGGTAGAAACCGCTCCTGATCCGGCCGTCGAGGCGCCGCCTCAGCCGAATGCGGTGGAACAGCCCGGCGATGCCGAGGAATGGCTCTTCCCGCAGTTTGAAGAGGCGGGCGGCAATCAGTCCGGCGTCCCGATCGCCCAGGAGCCGGAGACTGCTTCCCAGGCCGAGGCGGCTCCTTCCGAGCCGCAGCAGCCCGAACAGGAGACGCCGGTCGCTGCGCCCGCTCTGACACTGATCCGTCCAGTGGACGGAGAGATCTTCACCGAATACTCCAACGGCGCGCTGGTCAAGAGCGAGACGCTCGGCGATTGGCGAACCCATAACGGCATCGATATTGCCGCCGAGGAGGGGACGCCGGTCAAGGCCGCCGCCAAAGGGACCGTCAGCC
>CASEBP010000011.1 GCA_949285275.1 uncultured Oscillospiraceae bacterium
CCGGGAGGAGTGCGGGGCCGCCTCCCCCGCCGCGGACGGCGGCCGGGTCGATTGGGCGGCGCTTTCCCCCGCGCGGGACCGGCTGCTGCGGCTGGCCTTCTCCCGCGCCCCGCAGGCGCGGCTCGAGCAGGCGCGGGAATGCTGCCGTACGACCCCCTGGCTGCGCGACTACGCCCTTTACCGCACCATCAAGACGCTGCAGGGGGGCGCACCGCTTTGGCGGTGGCCGCAGCCCCTCGCCGAACACCGGACGGAGGCGCTCGACGCGGTCGAGCAGCAGCACGCCGGAGAGGTTCTCTATCACGCTTTCGTACAGGCCCTCTTTGCGGAGCAGTGGGCAGCGCTGCGCCGCTACTGCGCCGGCCGGAAGATCGGACTGATCGGGGATCTGCCGATCTACGTCTCGGACGACAGCGCAGACGTCTGGGCCAACCGCCGCTTCTTCGAGGTCGGGGAGGACGGACGTCCCGACCGGGTGGCCGGGGTGCCGCCCGACGCCTTTACCGCCGACGGCCAGCGCTGGGGGAACCCCCTCTACCGCTGGGAGGCGATCATCGCCGACGATTGGCGCTGGTGGATCGAGCGGCTTCGCAACGCCTTTTCCCGCTTTGACCTGGTGCGGATCGATCATTTCCGCGCCTTTGACGCCTTCTGGGCGATTCCCGCCGAGGCCAAAACCGCCCGGGAAGGGGAGTGGGTGCCGGGACCGGGCATCGCCTTTTTTGACACGATGCGGTTTGTCTTCGGGCAGCTGCCGATCATCGCCGAGGATCTGGGCATCCTGACCGACAGTGTCCGGGAGCTGCTGCGCCGAAGCGGCCTTCCCGGCATGAAGGTGCTGCAGTTCGCCTTTACCCCTGGCGTCGAGAGCGATTATCTGCCCCACCGCCACATCGAAAACGCCGTCTGCTACACCGGGACCCACGACAACGATACGATTCGCGGATGGCTTGCCTCGCTGGACGGCGAGACCCTGGCCTATCTGCGGGAATATCTCGCGCTGCCCCGGGGCAAAGAGGCTGATGGACTGATCCGGGCGGCCTGGGCGAGCCCCTGCTGTCTTGCGGTGACTACCGCGCAGGATCTGATCGGCCTGGGAGGCGAAGCGCGGATGAACGCGCCCGGCACCGTCGGGGCGCAGAACTGGAGCTGGCGGATGAAGCCCGGCGCGCTCGGGCCGGAGCGGGCGGCCTGGCTGCGGCGGCTTGGGACGCTCTATTTCCGGCACCCGGACGGCTGAACCGGGTAAAGAAAGAACAGAAGGCCGGCGGGATTCCGCCGGCCTTTGATGCAGCGGGGCCTGTCGCGCCCCGGATGGGAGGAAACAGCATTGATCTGTGAGATTCATTTTCGGGTGCGGTATGCCGAGACCGACCGGATGGGGGTGACCCACCACGCGGTTTATCCGGTCTGGTTCGAGATGCTCCGCACCGAGCTCTGCCGGCAGGCCGGCATCCCCTATGCCGAGAGCGAGGCGGCGGGACTGATGTGCCCATTGACCGGGCTGCAGTGCCGCTATCTGCGCGGGACGACCTACGACGACGAGATTACGGTGCGGGGCTGGATCTGCGCCTATCGCGGGGCGCGGATGACGGTGCGCTATGAGGTCTTTGCCAACGGGGATCTGGAGCATCCCTGCTGCACCGGCGAGACCGAGCACGCCTGGGTGGACGCCAAAACCTTTGCACCGCTTTCGCTGCGGCGGCGGTTTCCCGCCTGGCACGAGCGGCTGACCGCGGCCCTCGAGGAGGGAAGAACCGCGGGCTGATCCGCAAAAAAACAGGGGAGAGGCGGCAGCAAACGGGAGAAAATCCGCCACCACAGGGATGGAACAACCGCGGAAAGGAAGGGATCCCGGATGAAAAGACGCCTGATTGGTATTGCCGCCGCCGCCGGATGGCTGATGACGGCGGTCTGTCTGGTCTGGATCGCAAATCTGTCGGAGCAGATCGGCCGGCTGGACCGCAACCTCTCCGGCCGGATCGACACCCTCTATACCGAGGTGCAGGGCATCGGCGGGGAGGTTCGTTCGACCCTCGCGCAGGAGGCAAGCCTGCTCGCCGCCTGGGAGGCAACGCCGGGAGAGCCGGATTTTGACGGATGCACCGTGCCGGTCCGCTGCACCGTTATCCCGAAGGAATCCTCCCGGGAAATGACTGCCACCCTCGTCTGGAGCGGCGGCGAGGCCCCGATGCAGCGGGAGGACAACTGCTATACTGTGACCGTCCAAGTGCCGCTCTTTGAGGAGGTCCGGCTGGAGCGGGTCGTCTTCTTCGAGGGGGAGCGGGTTTTGACCGAGCCGCTCGACTGGAGCTTTTGGGGGCGCTACTCCTGCCTGCTGCAGGTCAACGCCTGGCTGGACGGAAGCTTCACCGCGCAGGAGGAAACCTTTTTGCGGGAGGGGACGCTGCAGCTCGATCTCGTTTCCCCGCGTCAGATGGCTGCGCCGCAGTCGGTGACGCTGCTGGTCCGGTGCGACGGCCGGGAGGCGCTGCGGCAGGAGCTGTTCCCCGATGGGGAACAGGGGATCCATGACGCCGGCGACTATTATTACGCCGCTTATCCGGTGGCGGTGCAGCTTCCCAACCCGGCGCAGTCCTGCGAGCTCTGGGCGGAGGTCCTGGGGCAGGACGGGCTGGTTTACCGGACGCTGCTCAACCGCTATCAGGCCGGCGGGGACGGGATGCTTTCGGATTACGGGGACGATGGGTCGGAGCGCCCCACCGAGATTTACGACCGGGAGGGAAACCGCCTCGATCCGCTTTGATCCGGCCGTTTGACAGCACGCAGAAAAGCGCGCGGGAACCCCCTTTGGGGTTCCCGCGCGCTTTTTTTGTTTGAGGCGGCTGCTTATTTGCAGAACTTTGCGAGGGCGGCAATGGACAGCCAGATCAGGGCGATCACGAAGAAGACGCCGACCAGACCGGTGCCGAGCATCGGCAAAATTGCAATCAGGTTTTCAATATTCTGCATCATATCCAATTCCTCCTTAGCCGAGCAGGTTGGGGACGAGGGTCAGGATGAGGCCGCCGGCGATGACCGAGGCGACCTGGCCCGAGACGTTCGCGCCAACCGCGTGCATCAGCAGGAAGTTCTGCTTATCCTCCTGCTGGCCCATTTTGTGAATGACCCGGGCGGACATCGGGAAGGCGCTGATGCCGGCCGCACCGACCATCGGGTTGATCTTCTTTCTGCAGAAGAGGTTGAGGATCTTGGCGAACATGACGCCGCCGATCGTGTCGAAGATGAAGGCGATGAGGCCGAGGGCGAGGATCATAAAGGTCTCAGGGGTGACAAAGAGGTCGGCCCGCATCTTGGAAGCAACGGTGATGCCCAAAAACAGCGTAATCAGGTTGGCCAGCACATCCTGCGCGGTCTGCGAGAGGGAGCCGAGCACGCCGCATTCCCGGATCAGGTTGCCGAACATCAAAAAGCCGATCAGCGAGACCGAGCGGGGCGCGGCGATACCGGCGATGATGGTGACAATGATCGGGAAGAGGATCTTGACCTTCTGGGAGACGGCGTCCGGAGCATAGTCCATCCGGATCTGCCGCTCCTTTTTGGTGGTGACCAGCCGGATAACGGGGGGCTGCACGATCGGGACCAGCGCCATATAGGAGTAAGCTGCGACCATGATCGCGCCGATATAGTTGCTCTCAAAGAAGTTGGCGACGACGATGGAGGTCGGGCCGTCGGCTGCGCCGATGATGCCGATCGAGGCGGCATCCTTAAGCTCAAATCCGAAGAGGGTGGCGACACCGATCGTGAAGAAGATGCCGAACTGTGCGGCCGCGCCGAAGAGCAGCATCTTGGGGTTGGAAAGCAGCGGCCCGAAGTCGATCATCGCGCCGATGCCGATGAAGAGCAGCAGCGGAAACAGTTCATTGGCAATGCCCGCCCGGAAGAGGATGTCGATAACCCCCTGCTCGACTTCGCCATTATAGACCTGGTCGATAGCGCCAGAGAGCGGCAGGTTGACCAGAATGGCGCCGAAACCCATCGGAAGCAACAGGGTAGGCTCCATTCCTTTTTTGATGGCCAGGTAGATCAGAATCGCGCCGATCACCCACATGACCACCTGCTGCCAGGTAATTGCGATCAGATTACTCAAGATCAACATGCGGTTTCATCCTTTCTTTTTGGCGGATCATTGGAAGGGAAAAGAAAAAAGACTTCTGCCGAAATCCGGCAAAAGTCTTGCTGTTTCATTCGCATGCGGGGGATTGCTCCCCGTCTTGACGCAGTGCGACACATCGTTTTCGATGTCAGCTACTCCCTTTCTGCTTGTATCAGTATACCGGAACTCTCTGTCCTTGTCAACGGACATTATGTCCAGATTCTGATAAAATTTGTCGGGAAAAAGCTGAAATTTACAGGCCGAAGCCGGCGTCCCCCGCGGGTGGGCCGGATGAGGCCTGCGGCAGGGGACGGCACGGCGATGCGGCGGGTCAGTTCTCCGGTTCCCGGACAATCCGGCCCTCCTTGCGGGGCGGGGGTGCGGGGATGGTCTGGTCGGGGTATCCGACGATGATGCTTCCGAAGATATCCTCCCCGGCGGTCATCCCCATCTCCTCGAAGATCGCCCGGACGGCTGGACAGCCGGTCATCCAGTGGGGCTGGTTGATCCAGCAGGCGCCCAGGCCGAGCGAGGCGGCGGCCAGCTGCATATTTTCCAGTGCATTGGCGCTGTCGGCCATGCTGTTGCCGTGCTCCCGGGGGGAGACGGCCGAGATCAGCACCGGCGCATGGAAGAGAAAGTGACAGTCAGCGGCACGCGCCCGAACGGCGCTCTTGTTCTGATAGTTGCTGGGATCCAGCTCGCGCTGCCGGAAGGCGGTGCAAAGCTCCCGGTTGAGCCGCTCGAGCCGGCCGGGATCCCTCATCACAAAGAGGCGGACATACTGATGGTTTCCCCCGCTGGGAGCATAGAGCCCGGCGGTCAGGATCTGTTCCAGCAGCTCCTCCGGCACCGGCTGCGCCAGATACCGGCGGATGCTGCGGCGGCGGATGATCGTCTCGATCACCAGATTGGAAACGGCCATGACGGTTTCCTCCTTTGTCGCAACGGTGGACCGGCCCGCCGCACCCATGCAGCGTCGGCCGGATCGGACGGTTTTATCGTAACACAGCCCCGTCCGAAAGGCAAGGCGGAGGCGCGGGATCAGTTCGCCGCCTTGCTCTTGAGATAGGGGAACAGGCCGCCGGCTTTCATGATATCCTCCTCCAGGTTGCTCACACCATCCCCGTGGTAGGCTACGCCGGTTGTGAGGTCGCGCAGCGTCCCGAGGGAAAGGTCGACCTCCAGCTCATCGCCGGTCTTGATCCGGCCCTTTTTGATGGCGTCGGACAGTCCTTTGACAAACAGAACCGGATAGCCGTTGTTGATGGCGTTGCGATAGTAGATCCGGGAGCAGGTTTCTACCAGCAGGCAGGGAATCCCCGCATACTGCAAGCAGTAAACGGCGTGTTCCCGGCTGGATCCGCAGCCGAAATTCTTGCCCGCCACGACAAAATCTCCCGGTTTGACCTCCTTGGCGAACTGCTCCATCCCGGGGTAGTACTCAAAGGCATAGGGGGGCATCTTTTTGGGGTCGGTTTCAGCGAGGTACTTGTTGTGATAGATCAGATCGGTGTCGACGTCGTCTCCGAACACCCATGCTTTTCCTCTGGAAATAGCCATGTATGCATCCTCCTCAGTTCAAAATGTCGCGCGGGTCGGTGATGCAACCGCGCACTGCTGTAGCCATCGCGGTCGCCGGGCTCATCAGGTAGGTGTGGCTTCCCTTGCCGACCTTGCCGATGAAGTTGCGGTTGGTGGTGGAGCAGCCGACGTCGCCGGAAGGCAGGGTGCCGTAATGTTCTGCAGTGCACAGCGCGCAGGTGGGATTGGTGAAGACTACGCCGGCTTCCAAAAATGCTTCGATCATGCCGGCTTTGGCGCAAGCGATCTGGACCTCGCGGGTACTTGGGGTGATGATGGCGCGGATATGGGGGCTGACCTTGCCGCCGCCGGCCATCAGCACCTGATAGGCGGCCTGAATGTCCTCAAACCGCCCGTTGGAGCAGGAGCCGATATGGACCTGATCGACAGGGGTGCCGGCGACCTCCCGAACGGTTTTGACGTTGTCGGGCGCGTCGGGGCAGGAGACCATCGGCTCCAGATCGTCGACGCAGTAGCGCAGGATCCTGCAGTATTTGGCGTCGGGATCGGCGCGCAGCGTGCGGGCGCGTTCGATAACCTCGGGGCCGGCGCGCTCGACCAGCCAGTCGAGCACCGGGCCGTTGGGCATGATCAGCGGGATCTTGCCGCTCATCTCGGTGATCATTGAGCAGAGGGTGATCCGCTCGGCGAGGGTGGCGTTTTCAATCGTCTCACCGGTGAACTCCACCGCCAGGAAGTCCAGTCCGCCTGCACCCAGGTCGCCCACGATCCGGGTCAGCAGGTCGCGCATATAGACCCCCTTCCGGAAGGAACCGGTAACCTCGATTTTCATTGTCTCCGGCACCCGGAACCAGTTGATCCCGCTGATATAGGCGGCGGCGATGTCCGAGTTGCCCACCCCGGTTGAGAAGGCGCCGACCGCACCGAGCAGATTCATATGGCTGTCGGTGCCCAGCACGACGTCGCCGGGCTTGATGAGGCCGGCCTCCAGCATGACGTGCTGGCCGATGCCGTGATTGATGTCAAAGACCCGCCGGATCCCCTGGCGCTTGGCGAATTCGCGGATAATTTTCTGGTTGTTGGAGACCTTTTCCGAGTGAGACGGGGCCTGCAGGTCAAAGGTATAGGCGACCTTGTCGGGATCCCAGACCTTGGCGTCCTTGCCCATCTCCTTTTCAAACTGCAGTACGCAGTTGGCCCCGCCGAAGTCGCGGGCGGAGGCCAGATCGATGTTGCACCAGACGCGGTCGCCGACCTGTACCGGATGGCCGGCCGCCCGCTCCATGATCTTGACAATCGCTGTTTTTCCCATGTGCGTCCCTCCTACTTCATGCCCAGAAACGATTTGACCGACTCAAAATTGATGAAATCCGCCTTGTTGACGACGACTGCCTCGGGGCAGCGCAACGTACCGTCCCCCTCGCCGGCGTGGTTGGCGATGATGTGCGCGATCCGGCTGGAGCAGCCGTTTCGCATCGCAAAGACCGTCCCCGAAAAGGGGTGGCGCAGATCCCGGCCGAGCTGGGATTTGACGGTACGTCCGTCGGGCAGCTTCTCATATTCGGCCAGTTTGCCCACGTCGTGCAGCAGGGCTCCGGCGATCAGGTCGTCGTGGTTGAGGGTGAAGGCCGGATCCTTTTTGGAATAGATGCCGTTGAACTCCTCCATCGCACACTTGGCGACCCGGGTGACCCCCCGCACATGGTCGAGGTAGGAGAAGGGGCAATCGGGAATCAGCAGGGTAAAGGGAATATGTTCCATATCCTCGGGCTGCCAGCCGCCCACCGTGAGGGCGTCCACATAGGTGCAGACCACCTTTTCCTGCAGTTCGGGGCTGTCGATCCATGCAATTTCAGGAAGCAGGCGGCGAATTCTCTCTTTCATGCAAAGTCCTCCCTTGTTCATAAAAATAACCGAAATAGCACAGTGCCAGCAGGTCGGCACTGCCGCCCGGGCTGATCCCCGCCTCGGAGAAGGCCTGATTCCACCGGTCGAGCCGTTCGAATGAGGGGAGAGCGGAGGTATCGAGCAGCCGGGCGGCGGCCTGCTTGACCTGCTGCCGGACCGTCTCGCCGCGGCGGGCGTAGATGTTGGAGTCCTCGGCTGCAGCGAGGATGGCCAACAGGGTATAGACTCCGGCGTCGTTGCTGTTGTATCCCTGCGCCAGAAAGCGCCGCAGGGCGGGCAGACCGACCGTACGGACGGTGGGGTAGCCGGCACAGGCTTCCTGCCGGATTCCGCCCCGGCCGGTTTCGGCAAAGAGCCGTTCCCCTCCGGTGGACGGGTGCGCGCTGGCCAGCTCCTGCGACAGGACGGGGGAGACCATCCGCCCGCAGAAGGCGAGCAGTTGGTCAAAGTCGGGCCGCTCCTCCTTTTCATCGTGCCAGCCGATGGCCGCGCAGAGGATGCCCAGGGAAAAGATCAGCCCTTTGTGGGTGTTGACCCGCCCGGTGGCGGCGTACATCGCATCCTCAGCCAGCAGCCCGGGAAAACGCAGCAGGGAAAACAGCTGGGCGGGGGCACACCCGCTGTGGATCCGCCCCAGCCGGTAGAGCCGTCGAAACTGCAGGGCCAGGACGCTGGCACTGTCGAGAAAGGTGAAAAAATCCATATCCCGGTGGGCGCCGTTGTCCCGGCGGTCCACCAGCCCCGGCTTGGGGGTGACGCTGACCTCGTACAGCATGCTTTTGCAGCACAACGCAGCGATTTCGTCGGCGCGCTGGGCGGCGAAGTGGTCCCGGATTATCGTTTCGGTGCGCTGCCGCAGCAGCTTCATCGGGTGAAGCTGACCGCGCGCACACAGCCGGGCGTCGCCGCCGCAGATCAGGCAGCGCCGGGCGGGCAGGCCCAGGGATTGACGCGAGATGCCGCCGGTACGGTCCAATACATCGATATCCAGCAGCCTTCCCAGGCCGCAGAATTCCTCGACCTCGACCATCCACCGTTTGACCTGGCCGGCGGGCGCGTCGGTGAGCCAGTATCCTTCATCCCCGGTCGGCAGCGCGAACAGCTGCCGGTTTTTCACCTCCTGCCCGAAGCGGGAAAACTGGCGGTCAATCCAGCGGGCCCCCTCCAGAAAGGCGCGTCCGATCAGCGCCGAGGTTTTGGGCAGCCCCGGGATATTCATCGTCAGGCAAACGAGGGTCCCGCCTTCTTCGAGCAGGAGAGCCTGCCGCTGTGCCCGCCGTTCGCGGGCCTCGAGCAGCAGACGGACCGCCTCCTGTTGCGCCGTCATCTCTACTGCTCCGGATCCCGCCGGATCCTGCGGATCACATCGAGCACCGTACCATCACGATATTCGACGATACAGACGATATCGTCGGTCGTCTCGATCTGTTTGGGAACGCCGGTGATACCTTCGGCGATCTGCTGCAGCTCCTCGATGCTCGCCAGCTTGAGGTTGGTTTTTTCCAGGTCCTCCTTCAGTTCCCGGTAGTTCTTGTGCCGGGGGTTGAGCGCAATGCCGGCTTCGGTCACCACCACCGCGACCGTCTCGCCCGGCGTACAGCAGGTGAAGACCCTCCTGACGACCGACGGGGTTCTCCCGCGGACGATCGGCAGCGTGACGATGGAGATTTCGGCGCCGCCGGCCACGTCCGGCCCGCCGCCCAGGCCGCCCATCATCTCTCCGGAGGAGCCGGTCAGGATGTTGACGTTGAAATCGGTATCCACCTCCAGTGCCCCGAGCACCCCGAAGGTTTCCCGGTTGAGGAAGTTTCCCTTGCGGCTGATGTTGGAATAGACCGAGTTGTCAATCTCGATGACCCCGGGGTTTTCGACGATTGCGCGGGCGGCGACGGCGTCGAAGGACTGGGAGCAGGCGACCACCCGGACCAGACCGCGCTTGTACATGTCGATGATGGCCGCCGGGATTCCGCCCAGCGCGAAGGAAGCCCGAATCTGCTGTTCAGCCATCCGGTCGGCGAGAAAATTGGTACAGGCGATGCTGATGGCGCCGGCGCCGGTCTGGAAGGAGAAACCGTTTTGGAACCGGCGGGAGGCCGCGATGACCTCCACGGCCCGCTGCGCGATCAGCAGGTCCCGGGGGTTTTTGGTCATACGGGC
>CASEBP010000012.1 GCA_949285275.1 uncultured Oscillospiraceae bacterium
AGGAGGGAGATACCTTGCTTTTGGTTCATTTTCACGATCCGGCGGAACGGGAGGCCCTTCTTGGCATGCTGCATGGCTGGATGGAGCTTTTCTGTGTCTCGATGGAGGTGGACGTCTGGGAGGCGTCCGAGCTTCCGCCTGCACCTTCCATTCTGTTCTGGGATCTGGACGGACCAGGAACCCCGCCGGACCGGTGCGGGGAGACGGACTGTGCGCTGTTTCTCTGCTCGCGGGATCCTCAGCGGGCGATCGACAGCTATTCTTTTCATCCCGACGGATTTCTCACCAAACCGATATCGATGAACCATCTGTGGAATGCGATGCTGCGCTGCAGCTCCCTCTGGTTCTCCTCTCTGAGGCGGCTGGAGGTACTCAGCGATCGGGTGCGAATTGGCATCCCCTTTAAAAACTTGCTGTGGATTGAGGGGACCCGCCGGGGCTGCCTGATTCATACCTCCCACCACAGCATCTCGGTCCGGGAACCGCTCTACCGGCTGGAGCAACGGCTGCCGAGCGTTTTTACCCGATGCCAGCGCAGCTTTGTGGTCAATCTGTCCCATGTGCGGGAGGTTTCGGGGAACAGCCTGTTCCTCGGCGACGGGACGGAGATTTCCCTGGGAAGAGGGAATAAGGCCAGCGTTTTGGAAGCCTACCGCCATTTTTGCCGCCTGCGATACGGCAAATAACCATCTGACGATTTTATCCGGGAAAGGAGGCAACAACCCATGCCGGAAATTTTTATTGGTATCTGTGACGACCTGAAGGCCGAACGGATCAGTTTGGCCCGAATGGTCCAGTCCTATGCCCGTTCGCATGGGATTACCGTTCGCCTCCGCTTCTTCTCCGATGGGGAGAGCCTGCTCGCCTCTCTCGACGGGCCGGATCCCATTCATCTGCTCTTCCTGGACATCTATATGCCTGGGCTGTCCGGTGTGGAGACCGCCCGGCGCATCCGGGCCATGAGAAACGATCTGGCGATCATCTTTGCGACAACCAGCCAGGATCACGGGCTGGATAGTTTTGAGGTAAGGGCCTCTGATTATCTTGTCAAGCCCTTTCAGGAAGAGGATGTTGCCAGCTGTCTGGATTGGTTTTTCTCCCACGTTCCGGAGTCGCTGCGGGCCCTCTCGGTCTACTCCGAAGGGGAGTGGCAAAATATTCCCCTTTCGCTCGTCTGTTATATCGATGTCTATGGACACCAGTCCTATATTCATACTCAGCAGGGAATCGTTGTCGCCCGGCGGGGGCTTGACGATCTGGAGGCGGCTATCAGCAGCAGCGACTTCCTTCGCTGCCACCGCAGCTTTCTGGTGAATCTGAACCATGTGGAGAGAATCGAGGGAAACGATTTTCGCCTGCTCGACCAGACGCTGATTCCGATCAGTGCCTCCAATGCGGCCAACATCCGCAGCCGGTTTATTGACTGGACCTATATTAAGGCCTGGTCGCAGGCGTGAGGATGGCAGAGATGGAAATGATAACGATTGTGGTGCTTTCCGCGGCACTGCTGCTGACATTATGGCTGCTGCTTCATACCCGGCGGATTCTCCGGCGGACACAGGATGAAAGCCGCCATCTGCGCGAATTGCTGCAGGCGGGATCACGGGTGGCCCAGGCCGATCTGGACCAGCTGCGGCAGCTGCGCCATGACCTGCGTCATTATCTGCTTGCCACGGAAGGGGAAGGGGTTCTGCCGGCAGGCCTTCCGGCTTCACAGGATTCGCCTAAGTCCGGCGGGCAGGCCGAGGGAGAGAATTGGGCCATTTCGGTGCTGCAGCAGTATTATCTGGAGCAGGCCGACAAGATGGGGGTACAGGCGGACCTTCGGATTGCTCTGCCGCCCGGTTGGAGCGAGGCGATTCCCGATATGTGCCTTGTGTTGAGCAACCTGCTGGAGAACGGCCTGGAAGCGCTCCAGCGGGAAGGGGGAGGCTGGATACGGGCTCGAAGCATATCGACAGCGGGATATTTTTCGCTGGTGGTGGGAAACAGCTGTACCCGTCCGCCGCAGATCCGCAATGGGCATTATCTGTCCAGCAAGGCGCCGGGCCGCTTCGGGATCGGGATCGAGACGGTCCGGGAGGTGGTTGGCCGCTGTGGTGGACAGACGGAGTTTACCTGTGAAAACGGGGAATTTCGCGCTTCCATCTTTTTGCCCCGTCCGACAGGCGAAACCGCTGCTTCGTCGGGAAATCCCTTGGATTAACAAAGCGGAAACGCAAAAGGCGCCGCCCCCACAGGGGCGGCGCCTTTTGGCATCCACAGATCTTCCTTTTCCAAACAATCGGTCCAGGCTGCTGCAGCATCCGGCAGCGGCTCAGGATCGGTGGAACAGCCGGGAAAAGATGTTCCTCTTTTTTCCGGCGTTGAGCCAGTCCTGGGCGGTTCCCCGGGACCAATCGCTGCCGGAGGTGGCAGTAGGACGGGCGCCGTGGGTCTGGCCTCCAAAGGGATCGGGGGCAGCAGAAGCGGCAGGAGCGGCGGGAGCGGCCGGAGCAGCGTTGAGCCAGTCCTGGACGGTTCCCCGGGACCAATCTCTGCCGGAGGTGGCGGTAGGACGGGCGCCGTGGGTCTGGCCTCCAAAGGGATCGGCGGGAGCGGCCGGAACAGCAGCGGGAGCGGCCGGAACAGCAGCGGGAGCGGCCGGGACAGCGGCAGCAGGAGCGGCCGGAACAGCGGCTGCTCCTGCAGGGGCAGCCTGAGCGCGAGCGCCGGTGGCGGGATCATAGCGGCTGGGATCGACCAGCTGTCCGATCGTTCCACGTATCTGCTTGTAGCGGTCGATGGCCGGAAGCATATGGTCTGGTACGATCGACATGTCTATTTTGCCCATATCCATATCGCGCACAAGGTTAGGCAGACGAGTGATAAAACTGTTTACTGCGCTGGCGCCTAGATACGATTCATCGTGCTTCGGGTCTGCGCTGGTACGAGTGATTTCCGTTTTCAGCGGCGCGAAGGCGTTCAAACCCAGATCTCGGTTCATTATATCGGTCATCATGTAGTCCAGCTCGGTCCCGTTGTCCGCGTTTTCATCAAAAACATCGGTCCCGGTGAGCAGACTGTAGCGATCCTTAAAGTACTGCTGGATTTCAGGACGGGAAAAATACTGGTTATAAATATCCATGACGCTTGACGACAGCGCAGAGATATCGGAGCTTATTTTAAATCCCTGTCCGCCAAATATCTCATTTCCTTCTAATGCTTCTTCTTTGATTTTACCCCAATCAAGTCCTTGGCTTTTCAGGCCCATGCCCCAGTCCTTTATATCATCACTCAAACCGTTAAAGGAATTGCCGGCTCGCTGGCGCACTGCCTTTGCAGCGGCGGTGGCGTTGTCTCGCAGACCGCTGGCCTGGAAAATAGGGCTTTGCCTTTCTCCCGCATTCTTTGCCGCCTGCATGGCGGCGGCAGGCAGGGGGACGCCGCCCGCGTTCTGCTGTACCTTCAGCAATGTATCCGGGCCGAGGGCGTGCGGAGTGGTGGATACTCTGCTCGATACAAACCCGCTGCTGTTGTTTACTGCGGACTCATGGGAAGCATTTTTATTTTTTCCCTTGATGCTTTTGCACTGGGCGGGAGCGCTGGCGCCCGACATCGGGGCGATGGACATGGTTTCTCCGCCAAAGCCGCCCTCGCCGCCGATCTGCGCCGAAAGCCCGGAGGAAACCCGGCTGCCCATGACGTCGGCTTCATGTTCCAGCGCGGCGTTTTCCACGACCGGGAAGCCGCCCGCCACACGACCCTGCGCCTGCTGTACCACATGGGCCAGCTCATGTCCCAGGACATCCATGCCGGCGTGGCTGTCGAGCAGAATATCGGTGCCCTGTGCTACTGCCTGAACGCCCATCTCCTCCGGAATATGTCCCCGGCTGATCCGGATGTTGGAAAAATCCGCCGAAAAACCCGGCTCGAATTTTTCCCGCAGCGCGGGAGACATCGGCTGGGGTGCACCGGCTTGGGACAGATGAAGCATCTCGCTTTTAGAGAGATTCTGCCCGTTCTGAGGCTCGTTGGCCCGGTCTGTCGTCTTGCGTTTGGTTGTATAGGTCTGCATTTGGTGCTCCCCTTTCTCAAAATCGATAAATGCAATAGAACTCGGTTTCTTTTTCCGCCCGGCCGCCCAGGCGCAGCAACTTGTCGCACAGGGAAAAGGACTCCCGGCTGATGGCAGACGTCCACACTTTGGTTTCCGGGGGCAGGATGGCCCGGGCGGCCCGGAGGCTCCGGGAAATCAGCGCCCATGCGGTGCGCCCTCTGCGGTATTCAGGAAGGACATACAGCCCTTCCAGGTGGATCCCTTCCTTTTTCCGGCTGATCAGGAAGACGCCGGAAAGTTCTTCCTTTACGGTGCAGAAGCTGCACAATTCCGCCCACGGCGCCTGCATCGTCCTCGCATCGGCGAAGGGCGGCAGCGCATTTGCCTCCAGCAGATCCACATAGGCTTCCTGTACCTCCGGCGGTGCGTCGATGGCGCTGTAAACTGCCATCGATGGGGGCAGCTGGGCATCCGGTTCCGGGATGTCCCCCAGGCAGGTGGAAAAGCCTGTCGAGATCGGTTTGGGGCTTGAAAAGCCGGCCCGCTGCAGGATGTTCAGCGTCTGCTTTCCTCCCTCCAGCATACTGGGGGAATAGATTGCCCGGATGCAGCTGGCCTTGCGTTCCCGCAGCTGCCCGAGCAGGCCCCGAAGCAGATAGGTCCCCAAGCCGCACAGGCGGGCGTTCGGGTCGACAAACAGATAGCGCAGGTCATATTCCCCCGGCGCACTGCACTCGGCTAAGGCCGCCCCGCAGGATGCCCCTTCATATACTGCCCCGACGCATACGGTTTCCTTCTGCTCCAGCAGAGGGTGAAAACAGGATGGGATATAAGGCAAAAAAGCGGTATCCCCCCGGTTCACCCTATACAGATTCAACCGTTCCACGACAGATCACCCCCTTTTTTTAATCCGGGTTGCTTTTTTTCCTCACCGCCAGGTATTTTTCGACCATTCGATCGGGGTGGTAGGATTGTTTGGAGCGCCGCAGTCCCTCCAGTCCCATGTCGTCCTCCCGGTTGAACCATTGGACACTGGGACGGATATTGCGGATCCAGCGGGCGAACTCCCGGTTGATCAGGGGATAGGCCCCCTGAATTTCGCTGTATGCCTTCTCGAAGTGGACATCGACCGTCTGGGGATTGATCAGGCTTCCCATCGTGAAAGCGATGACCCGGCCTTCGGCGCGAAGCAGCAGTCCAAGCAGTCCGAGCTGCTGATAAAAGGCGAAGGCTTTTGACATCGCGTGGCGCTCATCGAGGCGGGTCTGCTCCTCACGCGGTGAATCGCCGTGTTCGGTGCGGTAAAGACGGTTCCAGTCCAGATCCATCATGGCGCATTCGCTGATGTTGTCCAACGTGATTTCCTCGACGCGCCAGTCCGAATAGTTCTCGAGAAAACGGTTGATATGGTTGCGCTTTGCCTGGAGCTTCTTTCCCTGCAGATCGGCCAGGCGATCGATCTGATACAGATAGTCCCAGCCGTCCCGATCCGGCTCCATCTGGTACTGTTCCGGGCGGAACTGTTCGAGCAGTATCTGCTGTTCGGGGGTGACGCAGAAGAACCGGCATGGCTCCCCGCGCTGCTGGGCATCGTTTTCGATGGCGTCGAGCACCGGGCCGAGGGGACCGGTGCCGGCCGGGAACAGATAGCCTGATCCCCGGCTTCCGCACATGCGTTCAAGCACGTAATCGCCGAAACGGGCTACCTGCTGATGATAGGTGCTGCTCCACAGGAACAGGGTAGTGAAGCTGTACTCGCAGCCCTGGTTCCCCGAGGCTGCAAAGCATGCTTCCACCCATGCTTTATCTTGGATTTCAGGATCCCGAAAGTCGATCATCCCGTTTCTCTACTCCCTTTATATCCGTTCAGATGCTTTTTTTGATGGTGAGGATGTTTTTCCCATCTTCGTAGTTGTAGTCGACGGCATCCATGCTCTTTTTTACCATCAGGATACCCAGGCCGCCGATTTTCCGCGCTTCGGCGGAAAGGGTGATATCGGCATCTTCTTTGGCCAGAGGATTAAACGGTTTGCCATTATCCAGGAACTGAATGGTCACCTGGAGCGGGGTCCCCCCCACACAGCAGCGGACGGTGGCTTCCCCCTCCTGTTCGGGGCGGTAGGCGTAATGGGCGATATTGACAAAGATCTCCTCAACCGCTACATCCAATTGAAACTTGACCTTGTTGGAGCAGGGATAGCCGTTCAACTGTTCGGCGATAAAGGCCTGTACCTGTTCCAATTGGTCAGGTGATGCTGGAAAAATACGTTCCGTCATTTCTGTTTATACCCCCTTGCTCCGATAGGACAATCCCAGCATAGTGATATCATCAAATTGCTCAGCTTCTCCCACGAAATCATTGATGCAGCGTTTAATTTTGGGAAGCAGCTCATGGACCGAAAGGCCGGGTTCCTCATTGAGGGCGGCCAGCAGGCGATCTTCTCCAAACAGCTGCTGCTCAGCGTCGGTCGCTTCGGTGACGCCATCGGTGTAGAGGTAGAGAATGTCCCCCGGCGTCAGTTCCAGCACGTTTTCGCGGTAACGGACCCCTTCCATCCCTGCCAGTACGAAGCCGGGCCGGGATTTGAGCCACTCAAACTGCCCTCCGGCATGCTTGAGCAGGGGCGGGTTGTGACCGGCATTGACATAGATAAACTTTCCGGTGCTGATCTCCAGGATCCCCATCCAGGCGGTGACGAAGAGGCCCGCATCGTTGCCCTCGCAGAGCTGTTCGTTGGTCTGGGTAAAGACCTCTCCCGGAGTTTCCTTGTTCTGGGCATGGTTCTTGATGAGGGTTTTGGCGATGACCATGAAGAGGGCGGCGGGAACGCCCTTGCCCGACACATCGGCGATAACCACCGCAAGATGATCGTCATCCACCAGGAAGAAGTCGTAGAAGTCTCCGCCGACTTCCTTAGCCGGATCCATCGTGGCGTAGATGTCAAACTCCTTGCGCTCCGGGAAGGCGGGGAAGATACGGGGCAGCATATCTGCCTGGATCTGGGTGGCGACATTGAGCTCTGCACCGATCCGCTCCTTTTCGGCGGTGATCTCCATAAAGCTGCGGATGTAGGAGATCATATCCTCCTCCATCTTGCGGAAGGAGTTGGCAAGCAGTTCCACTTCGTCCCCTGTACGGATCGAAGGGACATTCACCGTAGCCGTCCCCTGCGCCAGCTCGGCCTCGTTGTTCTGGATGAAGGCGCCGGTAGCCTGGGTCAGCAGGTCGATGGGCTGAACCACCTGGCGGCGCATGATGGCCAGGAAGAGAGCGATGAATCCGATGGTCAGCGAGGTCAGCAGAGCGCCCAGCGCGACAAGGAAGGTCCTCTGGGTGTTCATGACGTCGTTCATGCTGATATCGGCCATGACATAGCCGGCCATCGAGCCGTCCGAATGCAGCACCGGCGTCATGGCGGTCATCATCCACCCATAGCTTTCATCCTGCTGGATAATCGGTTCCACCGGCTTTCCTGCCAGCAGATTGTCCAGGTTTTCGGCGAAGGCGCCGACCAGATCCACATAGGTGCCCAGCGCGCAGTAGCCCCCGTCGTCATAGGTTCCGCCCTCCTCGAACTCCATGTCGGAGTCGAACAGGAAGGTGACGCCGATTCCATGAGGACGGACCACATAGAGATATTCGACGTCGTTGTTGTCCACCATGTCCCGGATAAAGCTCTGGGTGGCATAGTAGGCGTCATCCATCTCGCCGGTTTCGAAGTAATGATCCAACTCATCCGCATCGAGCTGGCTGGCCAATGTACGCACCAGATTGGTGCCCAGCCGCTCGTAGTAGTTGGTCATGGTGGCACTAAAGATCCAGTAGCTCACCGCGATGGCCACCAGGCTCAGCGTTACGCTCAGCAGCACGATCAGGATCGTCAGTTTCTTCCCCAGGGAAAACCTCACTTTTTGCTTCATATAATATGCCCTCTTTCGATCTGGTTCCCAACGCCAGGCGTTTGAGCACCGTGATGTTGTCCACCGATTCGGTGTGTTCGAACAAGGTACGGTCGCAGTGGTTTGTGATGAAGGCTGCGGCATGTTCCGCCGCCTCGTCCTCCAGCTGCTCGAGCGGGCTGATGCCGCCAAAATCGCCTCGCAGCCTCAGAATGGTCAGATCCTCCCCGGGAGGCATGGCACATTCGGCCATGATCCGTCCGTCCCGCGGCGCCCGGCGGCAGCACAGGGTGAACAGCTCGTCGCTGAGCACGATCAGCTGGGCCGCCTGCCCCTTAGAAACGCCGTTGATCTCAAACTGTCCCCGCAGGAAATCAGCCAGTGCGGCGCTGCCGGCAGCGTTGGGGGTGAGCAGGCAGTGGGCCTGGGCCTTGTCGCGGCGGCGGTATTCGAGCGCCAGAATGGCGTAGCCTTCGATCGCCGAGCTCCTTCCGGCGTAAGCGCCGGCGGCGGCTTTCAGGCTGTGAAGCTGGCTGTTCAAATCACCCAGGCGGTTCTGCTTTTCATTGAGGGCGATACGCAGCTGTTCCTGCGAAAAGGGGACGCCGCTGCGGTCCCGGATTTCGCTGAGCCCGCGCGTGTGGAAGAACAGCCGGTCCCCCTGACGGAGCTTGAGCTCCTCCACCCGGTAGAGCACGTTTTCGCTCTGGCCCAGCGGGGCATAGGAGAGGGTGCGGCCCCATTCATAGTACTCCTGGCTTCGCATCAGCAGGAGAGGACGCTGGCCGGCGTTGATGTAGGAGAAGCAGCCGGTATTCCATTCGAGTACCCCGGCCATCACCTGGATCGACAGGCCGCCGCCCACCTCGTAGAGCTGCTGGTTGGCCGCCGCGATCGCCGCAGCCAGCGTTTGACCGGATCGCATCTGGCTCTTGATGGTCGCCTGGGCCATGACGGTGTAGATGACCTGGGGGGTACCATGCCCCGGCACTTCGCCGAGCAGTACGCACAGCCGCTCCCCATCCATCAGAAAGTAGTCGTAGAAGCAGCAGGACAGCTCCTGGCCCTGTTCCAGGTTCCCCTGGACCTCAAAGGGGTATCCGCCGCTGCGCTGCGGCAGGGCTTTGGGCAGCAGCGAGACGTTGAGCTCTTTGGCCAGCTGTAATTCGCTTTCCAGGCGCTGTTCCCGGACCGCGAGCTCCTGCTGTTCCACACTGTTGAGGTTGATCTCGACCAGCATCATGCGGAAGGCATCGGCCAGCGACTTGAGCTCATCGTTATTGCGGATCTCCACCTGACGGAAGACCTTGTTTCCCTCGCCGCCCTCATATTTGAGTGCCGCCTGGGTGAGCTGCTGAACCGGCTGGATGAAGCTGCGGCGGATCACCACCAGGTAGGCCGCGGCAAAAACCAGGGTGAGGGCGGCCAGCAGGCTTCCGCTGTAGAGGAGGAAGTGCTGCTGCTCCTGCACGACGGCGTTCATGCTGACATCGGCCATCACATAACCGGCCATACTGCCGTCTTCATAGCAGACCGGAGCCATAGCGGTCATCAGCCAGCCGTAGCTGGGATCCTTCTGCACGATGGGGGAGACCTCCTCTCCATCGAGCAGCCGGTCAAGATTTTCTGCAAACTCGCCTGCCAGATCGACGTAGGTCCCCAGCGCACAGTAACCGCCGGAGGTGTAGTCGCCGTTTTCCCCCGCCTCCATATCCGAGTCGAATAAGAAGGTGACACCGATTCCGTGGGGGCGAACCACATAGAGATATTCAACATTGTTATTGGCCACCAGATCGGCGATAAAGTTCTGGATCTCATAGTAGCGGTCGTCCATTTCGAGGGTTTCGTAATAGTGATCCAGTTCCTCCGGCGTCAGCTGGCTGGCCAGCGTAGCGGCCGCATTATGGGCCAGCTGGACATAAAATTCGGTCGTTCGACCCCGGTAGGTGCGGTAGCTGACAAACAGCGCGGTGCCACACAGGGTGACGGCCATAGCGATGATCATCGCCATGATCTTCTTTCCCATCGTGACACGCAGCTTTCCTTTCATACCGTCCCGCCTCCTCTCGTTCCCGTTTGATCAGACCCGGACGACCAGTGTGTTGAATCCGGCATACCGGCGGTAGAAAAATTCCTTGGCCTTGCTCTTGATCATCTTGACCCCGATGGCATCGAGCCCGGTTCCCTCCTCGAGGCTGATTTCGTCGGTGTTCATTTCAAAGGGATTGAACTCCCGGGCGTTATCGCGCAGGTGGATGGTGACGGTGCCGTCCTCATGGGGGACGATGGTAAACTGGATATAACCTTCGTTGACCGAGAAGGCCCGCCCCAGGATAACGCCGCAGACCTCCTCGACCGCAATGGCCGCAAAGTAGGTCTGGGTGGGGTTGGCATCGATCCCCTCCAGATAGGCGGATACCTCCTGTTCCACCGCTCCGAGGTCGGCGTTGCGGCTGTCAAGGAAGGCGCTGAATACCTTGCTTTCATCCTCGTCCAGGTAGGTCCAGGAGCCCTTTTTGTGGTTATAGAGACAGAGAACCACCAGCGAGGCAAGCTCCATCGCGGGGTAGGTCCACCAGAACAGGTCGGTTCCGCCCCGGCTGAAGAGAATGCTGAAGAGCAGGAAAAAGACACACGAGCGCAGGGTGAAGAGCAGATAGCTGGTGAATTCCTTGCCCAGCGCCTGATAATAGTAGGTCAGCACCATATTGATCCCCGAGGGCAGAACGCACAGCGCGTAGACCCGGATCGCCACGATTCCCATCGCCATCTCCTCCGCCGTACGCAGGCCGAAGGCGAAGCAGACCCACTGGGGGATGCTGGTCAGCAGGGCGGCCAACAGGACACTGACGACCAGCGAGACCTTGAAGGCCTGCCGCAGGGTGCAGTGGATGTTGGACTTGTTGCATTCCCCGTGGAAGGTGCTGACCATCGGCTGCAGCGCCATGCTGATGGCATCGTAGACCGAAGCCGCAACCAGCGCCACATTGAAGACGATCCCGAAAACCGCAACCCCCAGCTCGCCGCTGATCGACATCAGCAGACGGTTGCAAACCAGAATAGTAATAAACTGGTAGATGTACTGCACCGAGGTGGCAAAGCCGGTCCGGAAGGACTGGATCGCCGAGGAGAGCTGATATTTGGGCCAGGAGAACCGCAGACAGCCCTTCTTGCAGAAAAAGTGGCTCATGCTGATGAGGATCATGACGGCGGCGCCCAGACCGGTGGAGTAGACCGAGCCGGCTACACCCATGTCCAGCAGTACGACAAAGACATAGTTGAAGATAATGTCCAGCGTATTGCTGGTGACCAGTGCAGTGGCGGCCAGCTTGGGATTGTTGTCGCAGTTGACAAAGTAATAGAAGGGTCCCTGGCAGAACATGACCGGAACCAGCGTCAGCTGAGCCCGCACCAGCGCCTCACAGTTATCCCACACCTCGGTCCCGGGGGTTCCGGCTCCCAGAAAGGTGAGAACCTGGGGAAGAAACAGGAGACCCAGAATGCACAGTCCCAGGTTCAGGAACAGATCGGTTCGCAGAACGTTGGCAAAGATGCGATTTCCGTCCGCCTCGCGGCCTTCGCTCAGAGCGTTGGCGTAGTGGATCGAGCCGCCGATCGACAGCGAATAGCTGATCGTGTTGAAGAGCATGTAGACCGGCTGCCCGATGCTGATGGCAGTCAGTCCCACCGGCCCGACAGTGTTTCCGACAAAGACGCAGTCTGCCAACCCGCCAATGGCAATTCCCAGGCAGGAGAACAGGCTTGGAAGGAAAAAGCTGTAAAATGATTTTCGAACAAAGATGTTCTCCCGAGCGGATTGTTTGATTTCCATAGCTTCCTCGCTTTTACTCATTTGATATTGAGAATGTCGACAAATCCGGTGATCTCAAAGACCTCCATGATTTCGTCGCAGACATGGGTTACCGTCATGCTGCCCTGCTTGTTCATCCGCTTCTGGGCTGCCAGGATTACCCGCAGTCCGGCAGAGGAAAGATAGAGCAGATCCGCCAGGTCCAGCGTCAGGACCGAGACGCCGTTCAGGCTGGTGTTGAGCTCTGCTTCCAGCTCCGGTGCGGTGGAGGTGTCCAGGCGTCCCTCCAGGGAGATGATAAGGGCGGTTCCCTCTGTCTTTTTGGTGATGGTCATCGTTATTTCCTCCTGAATTCATCAATCTAAACCGGATATCGATTTCTGTTTCAGTCCAGCAGGTCTGCATATTCCCGCAGATCCTCCCGGACCACCACAATCTCGTTTTTCTTCAGCTCTCCTACCGCCGCGCGCAGCAGATGGGACATACCGATGGGCTGGCCCTCCAGCGCGGCCAGGAAAGCGGCTGAAAGAACGATGTTTTTGATATGTCCGCCGGAAAGCTCGAACTTTTCCGCCAGAAAGCGCCAGTCGATGTCGTCGGAGACCGGAGCCTGCTGGGGAAGGGTGCGCCGATAGATCATCTCCCGCATGGCGGCGTCAGGGAAGGGGAAGTGGACCACATAGGTGATGCGGCGCATGAAGGCCGCGTCGATGTTGCCAATAAGGTTGGTGGCCATAATGCACACCCCATCATGCTCCTCGATCTGTTGGAGCAGATAAGCCACCTCCACATTGGCGTTTCGGTCGTGAGCATCCTTGACCTCGCTTCGCTTGCCGAAGATGGCGTCGCATTCATCAAAAAAGAGAATGCAGTTGGAACGCCGCGCTTCCGCAAAGACCGCATGCAGATTCTTTTCGGTTTCCCCGATGTACTTGCTGACAATCTGGGAGATGTTGATTTTATACATCTCCATATTCAGCTCGTTGGCGATGACCTGGGCACACATGGTCTTTCCGGTTCCGGGCGCCCCCGCGAAGAGGATCGACAGCCCCCGTCCATAGGAAACCTTCCGGTTGAAGCCCCATTCGCTGTAAACCTTGTGGCGGAACTTGATGTGGCTGCAGGCATGACGCAACAGCCGTTTCTGTTCCGGAGGCATCACCACGTCGTCCCAGCTGAAGGCGGGCCGGACGGGGGTGGCAAGGTCGCCCAGGCGGTGGACCACCTGGCGGTAGCAGCACTGGTGCATCTCCCGGCTGGGGACAGCCGCCAGCCGGTCCAGCTGGGCCAGGCCCACAGCCTGCCGGCAGGCCAGCTCGGTTTGCCGGGGGGAAAAGCGGAATTTGGAGGCGAGTTCCTCAACGGTCAGCCCGTCTCCCAGAGCGACATCTCCCAGGTAGGTCCGGAAGAGAATCACCCGCTCGTCCTCGGTGGGATCCGGCAGTTCGAGTTCCGCCGTCAGACGGCTCAGGCGGGCCCGGATTGGCAGCTGGGAGAGAAAGAAGATTTTCTCGTGAGCGGGTTCCATCTCGAGGATCGCTTCCAGCAGCTTCTCCCTGGGCGCCATCTTTTTGCCTTCCGCATCGGTCTCCTCCATATGGGAGAAGCACAGGCAGGCGCCGGTGAGCCGGGCGGTCAGAACACCTTCCCGCGCCCGCTCTTCGGGGCGTTCGCAGTCCAGCGAGAGGAAGACGCAGCGTTGGCCGGTCCGCGCCATGAGGTGCTCGATCTGAAAATGCTTGCCGGTTCCGGAGTTTCCGGTGAGGCAGATGACCCGTTCCCCCGGCTCGCCGAACAGCCGGTCGAGTCTGCGGGCGGTTTCCTGACCGATCACCAGAGGCCCGGAGGGCTGTTGAAGCGCCCCGTCAAAGAGCCGCACGCCGGGCAGCGGGGATACGGTGCCGGTGCTGAGGAATTCCAGCGCCGTCGGCCGCAGGATCAGCTGTTTGGCGGCCAGCTGTTCCGGATCGAAAAGGGCGGTGAACCGATCGAGCCGGGAGAAACGGGACAGGAATTCTTCAATGGTGCTCTCCCGCGGCAGAAAGAGCTGAACCGCCAATGCGGGGGAGGGAGCCTTGCGGGTGATATCATCCTGAAGGTAGGCGAAGAGCTTCTCATATTTCTGGTCCAGCACCGCAAGGTAGGCGAGCGCCACACAGCTTGTTTCAAATTCGTCGAGGCGGCACCGTTCGAAAAGCTGGAGCAGTGGGAGCGTCGCCGTCGTGCGCTTCAGACGGGCCAGAATGGCGGCGCGGGAGTCCTGAAGCTGGGAAAGTTCTTCCGGATCAAGCTGAGCCTCCAGTCCGAGCTGGGCCGCCTTTGCCAGATTATGCTCGAATTCCTCCCGGCTGACCACAAGCCCCATCATGTTCCGCATGTCATTCCTTGGCCCCAGCCACTGATGATGCTGGTAGAAGAAATAGAGCCGAAGATCTAGCCAGGCAAACAGATCGTCCATCAGCTCCCACTGGTTTGCATAACCCCGGTCCATCTTGTCGAAGGTTACATCCGGGGGGGAGTATCCCTGCATGGCATCCTCTCCTTTTCTGTGATTTTAGAAAACTCAGGGGATATTGACCTGCATGGCCGGGGTGAAGTTTATCCGGATCATCCCGCCATAGACGCAGGTGAGATTGCTGGTGGAGTTGAGCGCGGGCCGTTTGCAGACCGTTACGGTCGAAGAACCCGGCGCCCAGCTTACGCAGACGGGAAGGCAGGGCTGAGGGGTAAGCACCCCCATCGCGGCCGCTGTCGCCGCCGCCACCGCAGGGTTGGATGGGTTGGAGCAGGTGCCGAAGGTGGGAAGGTTGGACGGCGTTCCATCAAGAATTGTAGCTGCCGGCATCCCGCCGATGAAAACGGTTTGTTGGCTGGTTACCGTCAGAGAGGCCGGTGTGGTCCCGAAGGCACAGGAACAGAGCGCGGTTTGAACTGCTGGATTTGCCATAAGTTCGCTCCCTTCAGAGAGAAAGAGTGTGATGATTTTCGCCGGGTTCCAGCGGGAGGCTGGCGAGGAGGCCCCGCTCCTCGGCGTAGAGCTCCACCGTACAGGCGGTCTGGAAGGTGGCGGTCAGCCGGCCGTCCGGACCGGTGTGGTACCGCTGGGCGGGAAGAAGAGGACGGCCGCGGGAATGGTTGCGGCGCAGTGGGGCAGCCAGTGTCCCCATCTCCTCCTCCAGCCTGCGAAGAAGGACAATCTCGCTGTCGCCGCCGTCCGAGAGAAGGTAGAGCCCCGGAGAAACAGCGGAGCTGGGCCCCTTGCAGTAGAGACGGAATTGCAGTGCCCCGGCATCGGCCCGGGTCTGTGCGATCTTCAGCTCCCGGTGAACGCCTGTGGCCAGCCACAGCGTCCGGTCAAAGGCGGGTTTCTTTTTCTCGGTGACGGTCAGCGTCAGGCGGGTGACCGTTCCCCGGAAGGGATAATCGGCGCCCGGTTTCATGTCGACCTCCAGCTCCTGCGTTGCTTCGCCGGCCTGAAAGTCCACCCATTCCTCCTGGAAACCATGCCCTCGGATGACGAGATGGTGCGGTCCGGGAGAAAGGTCGAGCAGCAGCAGATAGCCCTCCGGCTTGGAAAGCGGCCGCACCGCTGCCCCGTCCAGTGTGCAGAGCAGCGAGGAGGGGGAGAGGGAGCGTCCGGTATAGCCGTCCCTGACATGGAGGACGGCGCTGGCGTGAAAGGTGATCATTCCGATACACCTCCCGGCTTTTGACGCGTATCGATGGTCACGTCGGTGACCCGAGTGATCCGGCGCTCCCGCTTGGAATCAATCTCCACGCCGGTCAGCATTACCACAAAGGACAGTTTGTAGGCGTCAGAGTTGCTGTTCCAGATCTTGAGCAGCTGGTCCTGGGTGGTCTTTTCCAGCACCACATGGATCCGGGCGTTCTGTTCGGCGAGGGAGCCGGAGAGATACTGTTCGTCGATGACCGGATGGTCCCGGAGCACCTGGAGGGCTGCGCCGACCATACGGTACCGGTCGGCCTCCCGCAGCTGGATTGGCGCCTTGGAATGGGCGGTGACAAGAAAACGAAGGTTGTACCGGGTGGGCCGCACCCGTTCGACCTCCCGGTTCACCGGATAGTAGCCGCTCGGTACGCCCTGGGTGTCCTCCTCCACCTGGTAGAGGTAGAGGGTGAGCTGATTGTTCTCGCTCTCATGGGGGGAACACAGGGCGATCAATTCCCGGTTGCTGATCGGCTCGGGGGTCAGATTGTCCCGGAGCAATTCCACCAGGGCACTGCCCGCTTCCACCAGAGCGGTGTAATCCGCCATCGCTCCCGCCTCCTTTCTTTTTGTGCCGCGCCGGCCTCCGAAGGGGGGCGGCGTCCTGTTTTATCGGATGGGATCGGTATCGCACCGGGAAAAGCTCCCCGGATTGTTGTCTTCAGTACAGGGCGGCGAAGGCGCCGGACATCCAGTCGTATTCCTTCGCCAGCCAGCCGCCGCACAGGGCGTTGAGCCGGTTGGCCTGATGGGTGAAGCTGCCCAGCGACTGATACAGCCCTGCCGCCGCTTCATCCCGGGCAAGCCGGGCTGCGAGAAGAGCCTCCCGGTCCGAGGCGCCCTTCGCGTAGGCCAGGGTGATCTCGTCCAGCTGGGAGACGGCGGCTTCCGCCGCTGTCCGGGCGGAGCGCACCGATTCATAGCAGAGTCCCAGCTCAAGCACTGCCGATTTGACCTCCCGGTCCAGCGCCTGGCTGTCGACCGTTTCTCCGTCCTCCGCCGTCCGTTTGGCGTAGGAGAGGGCGGCTTCTGACAGCGATGCGGAGTCAAGACCGGTCGGGTCGAAGACCAGCAGCACCGGGCGCAGGTCCATCCCGAGGGCCGAACGGCGGGTCAGTTCCTGAATTGTGAGATCGGCATTATCCCGGGCGGCAAGATATTGGGTCAGCCGGCCCTCCAGGCTTTCCAGTTCGGCCTGGGCCTGGTCCACTGCCTGTTGGGTGATCTCTCCCCGCTGCAGCTGGGCCTGGGCGGTTTCCAATGCCTGCTGCAGGATGGGCTGGCTCGACTCGAGCGAGGTGGCCATCTCCCCATAGACGCAGCAGTCAATCAGCGCATCCATCAGGGTTTCGCCGTTGCGTGCGGTGAGCGCCAGACCCAGAAGCTGGCTGACCTGTGCCGGGTCCGCCGTCTGGCCGGATTCGGAGGGCTCCTCGCCGTTCAGCATGAGAAGCAGCGTATCGAGGCGCTCTCCCACCGCATCGGAGGTGGCGTCGTCGGGAGGAACGACGGGTTGGGCGTCCTTCCCCCAGTATACTTCGAAGGGAGGAGTCTGAGCACTGCGGCTGAGCAGCGTACAGACGAAATCCTCACAGAGATATTGCCGCTGGAAGCAGCTTTCGCTGTCGGTTCCGTCCGGCTGCAGAAACGGCGCTTCGAACAGGCTCTCCTGCGGTTCGGACGGCTGTCCCTCGACGGCCCAGAGCGCCGCTTCGCTGCCGCTTTCCCACGGAAGCAGCGCGGCCCAGGGACTGTCTGCTTCAGGGGAGAACCACAGCCGATAGACTTCCGAGGCGGTTTCCTCCTGCTGGTAACTGCACAGGGCGGTGAGGCCGATCGTTTCGTTGGTCACCAGAAAGCCCTCGTCGCTGTCCGATTCCGCGAGAGGCGCTTCGGCAAAGGCCTCCCGCAGCGCTTCGGCGGTGAGGCTCAGCAGCCAGGCGCCGTCCAGGGTGCCCCGGTCGAACTGGCCGGTATAGACCGCCTTACCGTTTTCGGCATAGAGGGTGCCGAAGCCGTCGGGCGCCAGATTGTCGGCGCCGCCGTCGTACCAGAGCCGCCCCTTCTGGTACCATTGAATGACGCCGTTGGTGACACCGGCGGTGAACTCCGCACGGATCTGGCTGCCGTCATCCAGATAGACGGTGCCGTTTCCGTCGTAGAGCCCCTGGGCGAAGGAGCCCTTGTATCGCATTTGCTTGTCATCGGTGTATTCGGTTCCTTCCCCCTCGAACAGGCCGGCGGCGAAGGAGCCGACATAGGCCCG
>CASEBP010000013.1 GCA_949285275.1 uncultured Oscillospiraceae bacterium
CTTCGTTGCCGCCCGCACGCGGACCGACCGCAATCTTAAGCTTGCCGGGGTTGGCAACCATATCTTCGACGCTGGTGAAATCTTCGGTCGTGTTGATAGCAAGGAACTGCTTGATGTTCAGCGAACCAAGTGCCATCATGTCAGAGCAGGCAGCGCCTTCGAATTCGAACTGACCGTTGACCGCCGAGACAGCGGTAGCAACATAGGTGAATCCGATCTGCACATCGGTTCCGTCATTGACCAGGGAGGGGTTGCTCGATCCGCCGCCGGGCAGCAGGGTCATGTGAACCGGAAGGTTCTGTTCCCAGGCGTCGTTGAAGGCGGCGCCCATGATGTACCAGCCGCCGCCGTTAGCGCCGGCCGCCAGGGTCAAATAGGCTTCATCCATCTCCTTAAAGCCGCCGGCACTGCTGCTTTCAGCAGAGGCGGACTCTGAGGAAGGGGTTTCGGATGCAACAGAAGCCGGTGCGCTTGAAGCAGGGGCCGAGCTTCCGCCGCAGGCTGCAAGGGACAACACCATCGCCAGAGCCAGGACAACTAATAGAATCTTTTTCACGCAATTTCCTCCTTAATAAGTGTTCTAAATTTCAAGCAAGGGAGTTAGACGGGAACCGCCTTATCCTTTGCCAAAAACTTGACGTAAGCGATCAGGACCAGCAGCAGCGCCACACCGATCAGATCGGTGAGTGTTCCGCTGATAATCATGCACAGAGCACAGACCAGCGCGATCAGCCGCATGTAGATCGGAAGCTTGTGATCAAGGAAGATACCCTGCACACCGCTGGCCAGCGTATAGACGCCGATCAGGGCGGTGACTGTCGCCTGAACGACGGACAGCGGAGGCCCCTCCATCAGCAGTGCGCCAGACATGGCGAATACCCACGGGATGACGTAGGCGGCCAGACCGAGACGGCAGGCGACAAAACCGGTTTTTGCTGCAGGAGAGCCGGCCAGGTTACCGCCGGCATAGGCTGCCATAGCGACAGGCGGCGTGATGGTGGAAAATGCGGCGTAATAGAAGCAGAACATGTGGGCAGTCAGCGCCGGAAGCCCGAACTGCTGCAGGGCGGTGGGGGCAAAGACGGCGACCAGCATGTATGCCGCCGGGGTGGGAAGACCCATGCCCAGGATAATCGTGATGATCATCGTCAGCAGCAGAACCATCCACATCGAATCACCCGAGAGGCGGATGATGAGAGAGGTCAGTTTGAGGCCGAAGCTGGTCAGGTTGATCGTGCCCACAACGATCGAAGCGCAGGTCAGCGGGATCGCAATCGAGACAGACGAACGTCCCGATTCATCCAAAATGCCGAGCAGGCCGCGCAGCGACATGGATTTGCGGTCATGGATCAGACCGACAATCACGGTGGTGATGATGGCGAGGAATGCCGCCCGGAATACCGATTTTCCCGCGAGGATCACGATGATGATAACGAGAATCGGCGACACCATATAGATCTTTCTGAGGTACCTTTTCCAGTCAAAGGCAGGGCGTTCCGATTTGGGAAGCCGCCGCATGCCCATTCTGGCTGCCTCGAAATCCAGCATGAACCACAGAGAAAGATAATAAAGAATCGCCGGGATGACTGCCGCCTTGCAGATCGCCGCATAGGAAACGCCCAGGAAGTCAGCCATCAGAAAGGCGGTGGAGCCCATGACAGGGGGCATGATAGCGCCGCCGGAGGAAGCAACGGCCTCGGTAGCGCCTGCCACCTCGTTTTTGAAGCCGGTTTTCTTCATCAGCGGAATGGTGAAGGTGCCGGTGGCGTAAACATTGGCGACGGCGGAACCGGAGATCGATCCGAACAGACCGCTGGCCAGAATAGAGGCCTTGGCAGCACCTCCGCGCAGGCCGGAAGTACACTGTGTCGCAAAGTCAATGAAGTATTCGCCAACACCGCTCTTCTCCAGGAAGACACCGAAGACAATGAACAAAAAGACGTAGGTGGAGGAGATATTGACGGTGGAGCCGAAGAGGCCGTCCGAAACGCAGAACATATAGGACAGGTAGTTCTTTAGGCTGACGCTGGCGCCTCGGATCACCGACGGCATGTACTTGGCGTACATCGTGTACAGGATGAAGATAAACGCCACAATGATGATTGACCAACCGGTGGTCCGGCGGGTCAGCTCGAGGATCAGCACGAAGGTCAGTACAATGACGACATAGTCGAGGGTCGTCAGTTTGGTAATCATGAACTGGTAGTAGGAGAAGCGCTCAAAGTTTGCTAGAATGTACAGGTAGACACCGATGGAAGCCAACGCAAGGATGATATCCATGATCACTTTGGCTGCGTTGTCGGTCTTCTTTCCGGGCTTGTAGGTCAGGAATCCGATGCACAGTGCGAAAACGACATGGAGCGGTCGATGAATTAGCCACTCCGGTATCCCGAAGATCGCGGCATAGATGTGGTAAACGGTCATGGCAATGGCAAGAAAAGAGACGACATGGTTGAGCGGTCCGCTCAACTGCCGAGAAATCTTTCCATTGTCCTGTGTCCCGACTCCAAGGGTGGTCAACAGACTCATAAGGTTCCTCCTTTGCGAATATTAGCATCTTGTTTTGGGACTTAATAAAGAATTTGATTTAGGATTTCATATTGTATTCTAAATGAAAGAGTAAACGATTTTTCTCCCAAATGCAAGAGATTTTTTTGCTAAGGAGGGGCTTTCCTGCAAGAATTGTATCTTTTAATAGGAAATTTCAATGACTTTCAGCAAAAAGCACCGACTTAGTTTGGATATTTTCAATGAAATATCCACACAATTTTCTATTACAATGAAAACCGGAAAAAATGCCAGACCTTTTTGAACTTTTATTTTGCCATTATGCGAGCAGCGCCTGTGCTGCCTGTATGATATCCGATACGGTCATATGGTGGGCCTCATAGAGGGTTTCCGGATCCTTGGCCGATTCGCCGAAGGCGTCCTGTACCCCGATCAGCCGCATCGGGACGGGGCAGTGCTGCGACAGCACCTCGGAAACCGCCGAACCGAGACCGCCATAGATCGAATGATCCTCCACCGTCACGACCCCGCGGGTGGTGGAAGCTGCTTCTATGATGGATTGGGAGTCGATTGGTTTGATGGTGTGTACCTCCAGCACTTTGGCGCCAATGCCCTGTTCCTGCAGGGCCTGTGCCGCATGAAGGGTGCGGGGAAGCATAACGCCGGTGGCGATAAGGGTGATATCATTGCCGTAATTCCGCAGCAGTTCCGCCTTCCCGAAGTGGAACGCGTAGTCGGCGGGATGGACCTCCTCCACCGGGCTGCGGTGAAGCCGGATGTAGAGCGGACCGTCAAAATCGGCCGACCAACGCGCTACTGCACGGGCCGATACAGCATCTGACGGCTGGACGATGGTCATATTGGCCAGTGAGCGCATCACACCGACATCTTCGCAGCAGATATGGGTGCCGCCGTCCTGACCGACCTGCAGACCCGAGTGGGTGCCCAGCAGGGTCACATTGAGCTTCGGATAGCAGACAAAGGTGCGGATCTGTTCACAGGCCCGCAGGGTCAGGAAGACCGAAAAGGTGGGGACATAGACCTTGATGCCGCAGCTGGCGGCGCCGGCGGCAGCGGCGACAAGATTTTGCTCCGCGATACCGAAGGTGAAGGAACGCCCAGGAAAGAAATCTCCGAAGTGTTCCAGATTACACGATTTGGTGTCGGGATTGCAAATCATGAAATCTTCCCGTGTTTTGGCTAACTCCAGCAGTTCGTTGCCGAATGCCATTCGTGTTGCGATCATCCTCTTGTTCCTCCTTTACGCCTGCATAATCTCTGCAAGGGCCCGTCTGGTTTCCTCTTCGTTGGGGGCCTTGCCGTGCCAATCGACCTGGTTTTCCATAAAGGAGACGCCTTTACCCTTGATGGTGTGTGCCAGAATTGCAACCGGACCTTCGGTTTCCCGGGCATAATCGAATGCGTGCAGAATCTCCTCAATGCAGTGGCCGTCAATTTCTATCGCAGACCAGCCGAAGGCGCGGAATTTGGCGTTGAGATCTCCCAGGTTCATCACCTCACAGGTAGGACCGGTCAGTTGCAGTCCGTTGATGTCCACAATGGCGGTCAGCTGTGACATCCGGTGATGCGCCGCGGCCATTGCGGCTTCCCAGACCTCCCCCTCTTCGCATTCGCCGTCTCCCAGCAGGACATAGACGCGGAAATCTTTCTTCAGGCAGCGGGCGGCCATCGCCATACCGAGGCCACAGGACAGACCGTTGCCCAGTGAGCCGCTTGACATATCCAGGCCCGGAGTTTTCCGCATGTCGGGATGTCCCTGCAGCATCGAATGATACTCCCGCAGCGTGTCCAGCTGCTCGCGGCCGAAATAGCCCCTTGCACATAGTGCCGCGTAGAGTGCAGGGCAGCCATGCCCCTTTGACAGGATAAAGCGGTCGCGGTCGGGCCACTGGGGATGTTGGGGATCGATTCGCAGTTCCCGAAAATAGAGTGCCGCAAGCAGGTCAGCGGCCGAGAGGGAACCGCCCGGATGACCGGCGCCGGCTTTGTGAATCATGTAGATGCTATCCCTTCGGATTTCCCTGGCTCTCTCCCGGATTCGGTTGAGCTCATTTTCAGGATACCCCATAAAAATCCTCCTCCTTTGATCTGTGTGATGCCCCCGTGGGGATTCAAATTTGTATTTTTATTTTACAAAGGCAAAAAAATAAAGTAAAATTAATTATATTACAAAGATTTATTAGTATCGAGAATAAATAAAACGCAAAGGGGTGTCGTAATGGAGCTTCAACAGCTTGTCTATGCGGTACATGTTGCGGAACAGATGAGCTTTTCCCGGGCGGCGGAGTGTTCCCATGTGACCCAGTCCTGTCTGTCACAGCAGATTGCCAAGCTGGAACAGGAGCTGGGATGCCGGCTCTTCGAACGCAATACCCGCAGTGTGCAGCTGACCGAACAGGGCGAACAGTTCATCCGGTACGCACATAAGGTGCTCGAGGATCTCGACGCTTTGCATACCTCTCTTCTGCCGTCGGTGCAGGATCTGAGGGGGACGCTGCGAATCGGGGCAATTGGTTCGATGGCAACCGGCGCATTTTCCCGGATGATCGGGTCTTTTTTTGCTCGACATCCTGAGGTGCGTTTCCGACTGGTCCAGGCAGGCAGTCTGGAACTGCGGGAAAAGCTGCAGCGGGGAGAACTCGATGTCGCTTTTATCACCAGTACCCAGCAGCCGGAAGCGGATACCGCCATCCGGATGACCACCATCTCTTCCTTCTCTTACTTCCTTGCGGTTCCCAAGGGCCACCGTCTGGCGCAGGAGCAGAGTGTCCGGCTCTCCGATCTGCGGGAGGAGCGCTTTGTTTTCCACGACGATAACCTGGCGATGTATCAGATCTGCTTGAATGCTTGCCGGGCAGCCGGTTTTGAACCGAAAATCGTCTGCACCACCACCCACACCTGGTTCCGCTACTATATGGTGGAGGCCGGGCTGGGTATTGGTCTGTTTCCCTATGAGGATTTTCTGTCCTTTCCGCCGAATCGGGTGGTGCGCTTGCGGATTCAGCCGGCGATCGAACCGCTGCTCTCGCTGGCCGTGCCAGGGGAGAGGGAGGATAATCCTCTGGTGGATTCCTTTCTTTCCTTTGTTCACAGTTGGACCACGCTTTACCATGCGGGATTGCACAACGATATTTAAACTGCGGCCGCAGAGAGGCCGCCGTACCGGGTGAGGAATTCACCGGTGCGGCGGCTTTTTATATGGGCGGAAAAGGGAGATTGGCACAGCAGTCGGTGCAAATGCTCAAAAATATTATAAATGCTTTATCTAATCTGTGGAAAAATTCCAGAAGGCCCAATTTTGCATTGAAAGATAAAAAAAACTATGATAGGATTCAAAATAGAATCCAAAATTGAATTAAAAATAAAGTCCAGTTAGGGAAAGAGGAGTGACGATGTTGTTTACGAGAGAAGAATTGCTGACCCACTACGAAACGATGGTCAAGATACGAAAATTCGATTTGGAAGCCAAGCGCGCCCGTGAAGCCAACGAGATTCTGGGCAATGTCCATGTTTATGTCGGGGAAGAAGCAATTGCCACTGGTGTTTGCGCCAACCTTGAGCGCCGGGACAGCATCGAAAGCACTCACCGCGGTCACGGTCACACCATTGCAAAGGGCGCGGATATCAACGCGATGATGGCCGAGCTTTACGGAAAGGCTACCGGTTGCTGCCACGGCAAGGGAGGTTCGCAGCACATCGCGGATTTTAGCGTGGGAATGCTGGGCGCCAACGGGATTGTGGGCGGCGGCTACGGCCCGGCAGTGGGCGCGGCGCTGGCGGCACGAATTCTCAAGACCGGCGCCATTTCGGTGGTGTTTTTCGGCGACGGCGCCGCCAACCGCGGCACCTTTCATGAAGCGGCCAACATGGCGGCGGCTTACCGCCTGCCGGTCATCTTTGTCTGTGAGAACAACACCTGGGCTTGCGCGACGCCTTCAGAGGTGGGACATACGCAGTCGGTGACCGAGATTTCCCGGCGCGCGGTCGGATACGATATGGAGAGCTACATCGTCAACGGAAATGATTTCTTTGCCGTCTATGACGGAATGAGGAAGCTGGTCAAGCGGGCGCGCAGCGGGGAAGGAAATTGCTGCGGTATACTGGAGTGTCAGACCTGGCGTCCGTTGGGCCATGTGATCGGAGATACCCAGCCCTACCGGGATCCCAGGGAAGCCTGGGCGAGATTCTGCGCCGACGATTGCATTGCAAATTATGAACGGCGCTGCATCGCGGAGGGCTGGCTGGAATCGAAGGATTTTGAGGAGATTCAGCAAAAGGTGGACCGGATGATTCAGGAGGCCAAGCGCTTTGCGGTCGAAAGTCCCTATCCGGATCCGTCCGAGCTGACAACGGATCTTTACGACTGAGGGGGGAGAAAAGATGAGCATCAAGAATTACCGCGACGCGACCTTTGACGCGATGAAGGAGGAGATGATCCGGGATGGCTCGGTCTATGCCATCGCAGAGGACATCAACGGAAACGGCGGAACCCACGGCCGTTACAGCGGCCTGGGGGAGGCGATTGGAGATCCCGGAAGGGTGATTGACGCTCCGATTTCGGAGGCAGCCATTGTTGGCAGCGCAGTGGGCGCGGCAATGTCGGGACTTCGCCCGATTGTGGATCTTCGATTTTCCAACTGTATCCCCTGCGCGATGGATGAGATCGTCAATCAGGCCGCAAAGTCCCGCTACATGTTCGGTGGGCAGGCGAAGGTTCCGATGGTGATTCGGGCGCCGGACGGTATCCTCAAGATGCAGGGAGCACATCATACCGACTGCCTCGAGGCGTGGTTCACCCATGTGCCGGGGCTGCAGGTGGTGGTACCCTCGACGCCGGCAGAAGGCAAGGGCCTGTTGAAAACCGCTATTCGCAACGACAATCCGGTTCTCTTTTTTGAACATAAAAAGCTGATGAGCATGACCGGTGAGGTGCCGGACGAGGAGTATTTGATTCCATTTGGCAAAGCGCGGATCGCCCGGGAGGGAAGTGATCTCACCGTGGTGGTATATGGCATTATGGCCAGCCGTGCGCTGGAGGCGGCTGAGCAGTTGGCGCAGGAGGGGATTAGTGCAGAGGTTATCGATCTGCGGACCCTCTCACCCTGGGATAAGGAGACGGTGCTTACCTCGGTGAGGAAAACCGGCCGGGTTGTTGTCGCGCACGAGGCGGTGCGGCAGAGCGGCTTTGGCGCTGAAATCTCGGCTACCATCGCTGAAGAGGCATTCGACGCGCTCAAGAGCCCGGTTGTCCGGATCGGCGCACCGTTTGTGCCGATTCCGATGGCGCCCAACCTGGAGGATCTGTGCCGCGTCCTTCCCGAAAACATTTACGAAGGCGCCCGCGCAGCAATGAAAAGATGACGGAACACAGAGAACGGTCGACACGATGCTGGAGGTGCAGCAAATGATCAAAGTATCCAAGGAGCAGGCCCTTAAGTTTTATCAAACGATGTGTTTGATCCGTGAATTTGAAACCTCAGTAAAGCACGATTTCCTCAATGGAGAGATTCCGGGGTTTGTCCATCTGTACATCGGCGAGGAGGCGGTTGCCACCGGGATCTGTGCGGCGCTCGAAGATACCGATTATATCGAGAGCACCCACCGGGGACATGGACACTGCATTGCCAAGGGCGCCGATATCGACAGGATGATGGCGGAGATCTTCGGCAAGGAAACCGGCCTGTGTAAAGGTAAGGGCGGTTCAATGCATATCGCAGATTTCAGCGTCGGGATGCTCGGAGCCAACGGCGTTGTGGGAGGCGGCTATAATTTGGCTGCGGGTGCAGCGCTGGCCAACAAGATGATCCTCAAAAACGACCGGGTGTCGGTGGTGTTTTTCGGAGACGGGGCGTCCAACCGCGGAACCTTCCATGAGGCGGCCAATGTCTCCGCGGCCTGGAAGCTGCCGACCATCTTTGTCAACGAAATGAACCAGTGGGCGTCAACGACGCCGTATCTGACGACGACGGCGGTCGAGAACATCTCCGACCGTGCCAAGGGCTACAACATGCCCGCCGTTATTGCGGACGGAAAGAATGTCTTCGAGGTGTACGCAGCCGCAGTGGAGGCGGTGCAGCGCGCCCGCGCGGGAGAGGGACCTACCTTTATAGAATGCAAGACCTTCCGTGTGGAGGGACATTTTGTCGGGGATCCGGAGCTTTACCGCACCCGGGAATATGTTAAGGAAAATGCCGAGAGAAACGACCCGATCGCCTGGTTCGACCGGACAATGACTCAGCAAAACGACTATATCGATGGGACGATTCCGGTGCAGGAACTGGAGGCGATTCGTGCCTCGGCCAGGGAACGGATTGCACAGGCCAAGAAATTTGCGATGGACAGCCGGTATCCGGATCCGGATCAGTACATTGCCGACCTGTATCTCTGAGGGGGAGGGACCACTAATGCGTAAATTGTCTTTTTCGATGGCCACCTGTGAAGCGATGGCGGAGGAGATGGCGCGCGACAGCAACGTGTTTGTCATGGGGGAGGACCTGGCACGCCAGGGAGGGATCTTCGGCCAGTTTAAGGGCCTGCCGGAGCAATTTCCCGGCCGTGTCATCGACACGCCGATTTCTGAGACCTTTATTATCGGCGGCGGCGTAGGCGCGGCGCTTGCCGGGGCCCGTCCGGTTGTCGATATGCATTTCGCCGATTTTATCGGGGTGTGCATGGATGAGATCTTCAATCAGATGGCCAAAGTCCGATATATGTTTGGCGGTCAGGCCAAGGTGCCGCTGGTGCTGCGCGCACCGGACGGCATGACCATCCAGGGAGCTGCCCAGCACTCCCAGTCGGTGGAGTCCTGGTTCTGCCACATCCCGGGGGTGCAGGTGGTGGCACCTTCCAATCCCGAGGATGCTAAGGCGGTGCTCAAGGCGGCGATCCGCAGCGACAACCCGGTTCTCTATTTTGAGAATAAAATCCTCTACAAGGAGACTGCGCTGGTACCGGAGATTGCCGATGAGGTACCCTATACGATCGGTAAGGCCAAGGTCAAACGGGAGGGACGGGACGTCACCATTGTATCCTATTCGATTGGCATGAAAAACGCGCTGGGTGCAGCCGAAATCCTGGCAAAGGACGGGATTAAGGCTGAGGTCATCGATCTGATCTCCCTTTCGCCTTGGGACAAGGAGGCGGTTCTGGCGTCGGTGAAAAAGACCCACCGGCTCTGTATTGTCCATGAAGCGGTCAAGCAGGGCGGATTTGGCGCCGAGGTTGCGGCGACCGTCGCCGAAGAGGCGATCGAGTTTCTCGATGCGCCGATTCTGCGTTATGGCGCGCCGTTTGTGCCGATTCCCTTCGCACCGACGCTGGAAAAGATGGTGCGTGTTTTCCCGGACGACCTGGTCCGTGGCATTAAGGGGATGCTGTAGTCCCCGGAAAAGGAGGTGCGAAGATGGCAACAGAAGTCCTGATGCCCAAACTTGGCCTGACCATGACCGAGGGCACAATTCAGGAATGGAAAAAGGCCGAGGGCGACCTGGTCACAGCGGGAGAGATCCTCTTCACCGTAGAAACAGATAAACTGGTCAACGAGGTGGAGGCAGAAGCGGATGGCGTTCTGCTCAAGATCCTTTGCCCGGCGGGGGAGTCCGCTGCCTGCAAAGCGGTGATCGCTTATCTCGGTCAACCTGGTGAACAGATCGGCGGACCGGTCACGCCGCAGCCGTCCGCTGCAGTGGGGGAACCTGTGCCTCCCGCAGCGCCGGTCCCCAAATCGGCCCCATCTGCGGTATCCAAGGCATCGCCGCATGATGGATTTGTTCCGGCAAGCCCATATGCCCGCCGTCTTGCCCGGGAAAAGGGCTATCCGCTTGGCGAGATCGCCGCCACCGGCCCCCGGGGTATGGTGCTGGCGCGGGATGTAGAGGGATATGCTCCTGGACCGAGGGTCAAGCTCTCTCCGATGGCCGCCAAACTGGCCGAGGAGATGGGGGTAGATGTCTCGGCTTTTGAGGGGGTCAACCGCATGATGAAGGCGGATGTGCTGGCAATGGCCCACCATGAGCAGCCGGCAATTGTGCCGCCCGTTGCGGAGGCACCCGACGCTGCGCCGGCGGACGAGGAAGAAAAGCCGGAGAAGGTTTCGCCGCTGCGCCGGAGTATTGCCGCCAACATGGCGATGAGCTGGAGCACTTCACCGCGGGTGACCTATACCCATCCGGTTGATGCGACCAGTATGAAGCAGCTGCGCGCCTCCCTCAAGGAGGAGCTTGCGCGGCAGGGGATCAAGTTGACATACAACCATATCTTGATGCTCTGTACGGCCAAGGCGTTGACCGAATTCCCTGATATCAATGCAAGCTTCCGGGACAATCTGATCACCCGTCACCGCCATGTCAATCTGGGCTTGGCGGTAGCAAAGGGAGACGGCCTGATTGTTCCCAATCTGAAGCACTGCGAGCAGCTCACCCTCGCCGAGATCGCAAAGGGCACCGAGGAGATGATCGAGGCGGCCCGCAGCGGCAAACTAACCCTCGACGGCATGACCGGCGGGACCTTTACCATCAGCAGCCTGGGACCGTATGGCATTACCTCCTTCTCGCCGATTATCAATCAGCCGGAGTTGGCGATTCTGGGCGTCTGCGACATCGTTGATACGCCGGTGGTGCGTGATGGGCAGATTGTCGTGCGTCCGATGATGAATCTTTGCCTGACGGCCGATCACCGGGTGATTGACGGCGTCATGGCTGCCCGGTTCCTGCAACGGCTGGCCGGGCTGCTGGAAAACCCCTTCCGGCTTCTGATATAAGCTGGAATCATCTCTGATCAGGAATAGAAGGGATCAAAAGAATGGCAACTGCAGTGTTGATGCCGAAACTCGGTCTGACGATGACCGAGGGAACGATTGAACGGTGGGCAGTCAGGGAAGGGGATCCCGTCCGAAAGGGCGATGTCCTGTATACCGTTTCCACCGATAAGCTGACCAACGAAATTGAGGCGGAGGAGGACGGCGTTTTGCTCAAGATCCTCTGCCCTGAGGGGGGAACTGCTCCCTGCAAGGAAGCGGTTGCCTATATTGGGCAGCCGGGAGAAAAACTATTGCAGGAGGATCGGTCCGCTGCAGCGGCTGCTTCTCCTTCCGCCGCCTCCGCTGCGCCGGCGAGCGAAGCGCATTCCAAAACGGTGCTGGTGATTGGCGGCGGCCCCGGAGGCTACGTCGCGGCGATCCGGGCTGCACAGCTGGGCGCCAGCGTTACGGTGGTGGAGCAGGAACGGCTGGGGGGTACCTGCCTGAACGTCGGCTGCATTCCCACCAAATGCCTGCTGCATAGCGCCGGGCTCCTTTCGGAGATCCGGGAACGGAGCGCCGCAATGGGAATCCAGGTATCCGGGGTGACGCTGGATTTCCCGCAGGTGATCGCGCATAAGGATGAGGTATCGGGGCGGCTGACGAGTGGGATTGCCGCGCTGCTGCGGATCAATCGGATTTCTCTGGTCGAAGGGGAGGCCAGCTTCCTTTCCCCCAGAAGCGTACAGGTCCGTAAAAAGGATGGCTCTTTACAAACCCTGGCGGCCGACGCGGTGATTGTGGCGACCGGATCGGTCAATGCGACCCCGCCAATACCCGGGTTGACAGACAACAAAAACTGTCTTGATTCCACTGCGGCCCTTTCCTTGGAGAAGATGCCGGAAAGCATGGTGGTCATCGGCGGCGGTGTCGTCGGGATGGAGCTGGCCTGTGCCTATTCCGCATTTGGCACCCGGATCACCGTTATCGAGGCGCTCGACCACATGCTGCCGATGCTCGACGAGGAGATTACCGCTGTGGGGGTAGCACACCTGAAAAAACGGGGAGTAGAGTTCCATCTGAGTTGTCCGGTACAGCGGGTCGAGCCCTCCCCTGTCGGTGCAAAGGTCATTTGCCGCAACGCTGCCGGCGAAGAAATCGCCTTTGAAGCAGAGAAGGTCCTGGTGGCGATCGGACGCCGGGCCAATACGGCTTCGCTGCATCTCGAAGCGGCGGGCATTCAGCATGACCGGGGACGGATCCGGGTCAATGACCGGATGGAGACCAACGTGCCGGGAATCTATGCGATTGGTGACTGTGTCTTCGGCAAGGCGATGCTTGCCCACACCGCATCGGTGATGGGGGAGGTTGCAGCGGAAAACAGTATGGGACAACAGAGCGTCTACGATCAGAAAACCTGCCCGTCCTGTGTCTATATGGAACCGGAGGCTGCTTCGGTCGGGCTCACCGAGGCACAGTGCAGGGAGAAAGGGATTGATTACATCGTCGGAAAGTTCCCGATGAGTGCCAACGGCAAGGCACTGATCCTCAACGGCGGGGAAGGGCTGGTCAAGATTTTGGCGGACCGCCGGTATCATGAGGTGCTGGGCCTGCATATTATCGGTCCTCGGGCCGCTGACCTGATTGGTGAGGGGGCGCTGGCCCTTCGATTGGAGGCAACCCTTGAGGAGCTGATCAGCACAATTCACTCCCACCCCACCGTCACCGAGACGGTGCGGGAGGCTGCACTGCATGCTGAGAAACGGGCAATCCACATTAAGAACTAAAGAATCCTGCCAAATCAAAAGCACCGGACCCAGGGCTTCCCGGATCCGGTGCTTTTTTTGCGGATAAGACGGATGTCTGACAAAAAGCAAATCGCCGCCACGCCGGAGGAATCGGGCTACAACAAAAGCGGTGCAAAACGCACCGCTTTTGAGGTGAGCCGGCTTGTCCGGCAGGAAACAGATCAGGCTTTCTTCGATGCAGCCTCGATTGCCGCAACAGTTTTGGCGATGTCGAGCTTCTGCGCTTTATTTTCGGCGCGAAGCCGGCGCTGCTTCTTCCATTTCTTGAGCTCGTCGAAGGGAATGCAATAGGAATCCCGCCCGAGGTAAAGCTCAGGAGAGGAGAACGGATCGGCAAAGATAGCCAGCGGATCGATGGTCAGTCCATAGATCTCGTAGGAGGACAGCCCATTGCGGAGGGTATCAAAGGTTTCGGTCAGTTTGGCGATCGGGTTGTCGATCATTTTCTCAACCTTATTGTCGACCGCTTTCCAGGTCGGCTGATCCGCCTGGCCATAGATCCGGATGCCCCACCCAATCGAACGGATGGCCACAATTCCCGCTGCGTCGACCAGCAGATGGTCATAATGCAGCTGCTTGTCGCCAAAGGTGAGGGTGATATCATGGAAGACGCGGGCCTCCTTGGCCGGAAGCTTGTTGAGAGCCTTTTTGACGATTTTGAAAGCATATGCGTCATTGCGGCGCTTATAGATTCGCCGGATGGCAAATCCAAAGACCACCACGCCGATCACAAAGACCAGGATCAGGGTGAGATAATCCTCGAAGGTGTGCAGTTTCCATGCCTGAAAATTCTGGAACATGAAGCTTCTCCTTTAATATGAGATTAGAGGTTGCTCAGGACGGTGGCCATGAGCATGGGGAAGCCCTTTTTGAGGCTATCAAGCTCGATGTACTCCTCGCGGGTGTGAGCACCCTCTCCCAGGTAACCGCCAAAGGCAAGCGCCGGGATGCCCATCGAAAGCGGGATGTTGCAGTCGGTGGAGGAAGGAGCAAAATGGGCCTTGATGCCGCAGTACTGCTCGAGTAGCGCAGCGTGACGGTCTTCTATCTCCTTCATCCGGATGGGATCGAC
>CASEBP010000014.1 GCA_949285275.1 uncultured Oscillospiraceae bacterium
AGGGGCCCGGCTGTTTGAGCGGACCGGGCATATGATGCGGATTACTCCCGCCGGCGAGGTTTTTCTGCAGGGCTGCCGGCGGATTCTTCAGATCTACGAGAGCACCCAGAAGGAGATCCAGGTGATCCAGTCGGCCGAGGAACAGGCGGTGCGGTTCGGCATCTCCCCGTTCTATAGCCAGCACTATCTGCCCCGGATTTTGCCGGCCTTTCTGGCCCAGAATCCCGGGGTCAAGATTGATATTATCGAGGACATCTCCCATCACCTCGAGCAGAAGCTGATCGACGGGGAGCTGGATTTTTGCACCCTGCCGCTCTTTCCGGAGAATGACCGGCTGGAGTATGAGACGATCTATCTCGAGGAGATTCTTCTTGCCACCCCCCGCAACCATCCACTCAACGCCCACTATCCCGATGCGGCCGAAAACGACGGACATTTTCCCTACATAGATCTATCGCTGCTCAAGAACGAGGCGTTCATCGGGCTCAAAAAGATCCAGAAGTTTTCTGAGATGGGGATGCAGCTGTGCCGGGAAGCGGGTTTTGTGCCGAATACCGTCTGCGAAACCCTCAACTGGGAGACGGTTCACATGCTGGTTGCGACCGGTCTGGGGGTCGGCTTTATCCCCAAAATCCTGGTTGGAACCATCGCCGATCCCACGCTGTGCCCCCGCTATTACCAGCTCCCGTCCAATTTCTACCGCGCCTATGCGATTGCCCGGCGTCCCGGCACCGTCTTTTCGGGACATGCCCGCACGCTGATCGACAGCTTCCGCGAATCCTTCCGGGATCTCTGAGCGCGTCGGCCGGCTCAGGGAGAGACCGGGATCAGGATCTTGGTGATCAGCCGGTCGGGACACTGCTGGGCCGTCTCATCGATGATGCCTTCCTTATAGGAGTAGTCCCCCATCGTGAGGTGGTTTTCCCGGAAAAACTGCAGCAGCCTTTGATAGGCCGGCTGCGGTTCCCGGTAATCCCCACGCAGGTAGAGGCAGGCGTAGGTTCCCGCCGGCCGGCAGAACAGATGGGGGTCGTCGGCGGGATGATGGATCTGGGTAAAGAAATATGCATATTTTTTGAAATTATTCATTTCCAGGGACTCGCGGGAGATCATCGCACCAAAGGGGAACCCCTCCTGAAAGCGGTGCTGCTCGCAGTAGGACAGGTGCTCATAGAGGATTCGGGTGAACCGGTCGTGCTCATCGCTGTCGACCGGTTCGCTGCGGATCAGAAAGGCCTGCGGGAGCTGTTCGAAGAAAGGCAGTTCAAACTGCTCGGGGAGGATATCCTGTGCTTCGCGCAGCAGGCTCTGACGGGTCCGGATAAGCTGCTTCATCCGGGTCAGCTGCTCGATTTGCTCCCCAATTCGCAGATCCTGCTCGGCAAGCAGCGCCTCAAACCGCCCGGGGTCCCGCTGCTCAATAAATCGCTTGATCTCGCCGAGCTGCATCCCCATCCTTTTCAGCACGGTGATGATCTGAAACAGAAGGTACTGCTGCTGTGTGTAGTAGCGGTACCCTTTTTCATCGGTTCGTTCGGGGGGCAGCAATCCGATGTCATCATAGTGAAACAGGGTCCGCTTGTTGGTGCCGCACAGCCGGGCAAAACGGCTGGTGGAAAGATAAGGAAATAAATTTTTTTGCATAATTATACTTTTACCCCTTGACTATACCGTAACGTTATACCTTATTATAGGGAATCATCGGCGGCAGCGCAACCCCCTTACCCCGAAAAACAGAGGCCTGCCGCCCCTGCCTGTCCCGCTGTGTCGGGTATCATCCAAAAAGGTGGTATGTCAAGTGAAAAAGAAAATGCTGATGCTGCTGGCTGCGCTGCTGGTCGCCGGATCGCTGGGCGGCTGCGGTTCCTCTTCGTCCCAGGCGGCTCCCGCTTCGAGCGAGGCGGCTTCTTCCGCGGTTTCCTCCGATACCGGGGATTCGGAGCAGCCCGAAAAGATCGGTGGCACCCTCAACCTGCTGGTGATGGCCGGCTACGAGGAAGACCAGATCATCAAGCCGTTTGAAGAGATGTATGGGGTCAAGGTCAACGCCAAGATTTATCCGACCTCCGACCAGATGTTTGCGATGCTCCAGAATGCCAAGGAGGGCGAGTGGGACATCGTCACCCCGGATACCCCCTGGGTGGATAAGCTGGTGCAGGCCGACCTGATTGACGAGCTGGATCCGGCTGATTATCCCGAAATTGAGAACTTCTACGACCGCTGGAAGGACTTTGATCAGGTCAAGGCCGACGGCAAGCTCTATGCGCTGGTCAGCCGCTGGGGCTATTACGGCATCGTTTACAATTCCGATTACATTACCGCCGAGGAAGCTGCCTCGACCGACATCATGTTTGATCCCAAGGTTGCCGGCAAGGTGGTCCTCTTCGACTGGTACCTGCCCAATATGGGCATCCTCTCGCGCTATCTGGGCAATGAGCAGCCCTATGACCTGACCGACGAGCAGCTCGCCGCGGTCGAGGCGAAGCTCACCGAGCTTCGGCCTCAGGTCGGCATCATCGCCGCGACCAATGCCGATACCATCCAGGCGCTGGCCAACGAGAGCGCATGGATCAGCTTTGGCGGCGAGTGGCTGCAGGTCCTGCTCAAGGAGGAGGGCCGTCCGATCGAGGTGCTGGTCCCCGAGGAGGGCGGTGTCTCCTGGACCGAGTCGGTTTCGATTGTCAAGAGCAGCCAGAACAAGGAGGCTGCCAAAGCGTTTATCCAGTATCTGTCCACCCCCGAGGTACAGGCCAAGCTGGCCTGGTCGAACGCTTTCCATTCGACCGTGCCGAACAAGAAGGCCCTCGATTACCTGACTGAGGAACAAGCCAAGCTGCTGCGGATGGACGACGAGGCCAAGATGGAAGAGATGCTCGCCAACATCGCGACCCGGAAGGTCCCCGAAAACGAAGCCGACTGGCAGGCGATCTGGGATAACTTCAAGGGCTGAACCATACCGGATCATTCCGAACGGCCGGGATGCACAGCGGGGCTGTGCGTTCCGGCTTTCGGATTGTTTTGCGGCGGCAGGGGCCGGCCGCTTGCACGAAGGGGAGAGAATCACAATGGAAAAACAAATGGACGTCCAGCTTGAGCGGGTGACCAAGCGCTATGAGGGGAAGACGGTGGTCGACCGCCTCGATCTTTCGGTTGCGCGCGGGACCTTTCTGTCGATCTTAGGACCGTCGGGCTGCGGAAAAACCACCACCCTGCGGATGATCGGCGGCTTTATCACCCCCGACGAAGGGACGGTGCGGATTGCAGGGGAGGACGTGACCGCCCTGCCGCCGGCGGCGCGCAGCACCAGTATGGTGTTTCAGGACTATGCCCTGTTTCCGCATATGACGGTGGCCGACAACATCGGTTTTGGGCTGCGGATGCAGCGGGTCCCCCGGGATGAGGCGCAGAAGCGGGTTGCCCAGGCGCTGGAGATGGTGGGACTGCCGGGGTACGGGCAGCGCAAGCCCAGCCAGCTCTCGGGCGGCCAGCGCCAGCGCATCGCCCTGGCCCGGTCGCTGGTGCTCAAGCCCACCATCCTGCTGCTCGACGAGCCGCTCGGTGCCCTCGATGCCCAGATCCGCAAGCAAATGCAGTTTGAGCTCAAACAGCTGCAGACCTCGCTGGGGCAGACCTTCCTCTATGTTACCCATGACCAGGAGGAGGCGATGACGATGAGCGACCAGGTCGCGATTATGCGCGGCGGGGTTATCGAACAGCTCGGGGCGCCCGATGAGGTGTACGACAATCCGCGCACCCTCTTTGTCGCCCAGTTCCTCGGGGAGTGTTCCTCGCTGCACGGGCGCTGTGAGCAGGACGGAACCTTTGTCAGTCAAGCCCTTGGGCCCATCCGGGGACGGTTTACGGGCACACCCTTTGCGGGTCCCGCGGTGCTGTGTATTCGCCCCGAGCATGTCGTCTTTGCCCCGCGCGGGCAGCAGACGCCGGAAAACAGGATTTCCTTCCCCGCCGTTGTTCAGCAGCGGATGTTCAAGGGGCTCAACACCTGGCTGTGCGCTGACTGCGGCGCCGAACGGATCATCTGCGAGGTGACCGGGAAATCCCCGCTGCATGCGGGGGAGGAGATCACCCTCTCCTTTGATCCGGCCAACGCCCTGATCCTTCCCGATTCCGGCGAGCAGGCCCCCGCCCCGGCCGAGGAGGTGGCACTGTGAGCCTGATGCAGAAGACCCGCCGCGGCGCACCCAACCGCTCGGCCGGCTGGCTGCTGCCCCTTTCGGGATGGATGACCTTCTTTTACCTCATTCCGCTGGCCTTCATCGTACTGACCAGCTTCCGCACGATGGTCAACTACCAGCTCACCGACCAGTTTACGCTGCAGAACTATCTGACCGTCCTCACCGAGCCGCTTTACTGGAAGGCGCTGCGGGTTTCGCTGCTGCTGGCGGTCAGGGTGGTTCTCATCACCACCCTGATTGCCTACCCGCTCGCGATGGTGCTGGTCTTTGTCGTGCCCCGGCGCTGGCGGACCTTCTTTCTGATCCTCATCATCGCGCCGTTCTGGACCAGTTATCTGATCCGGGCCTACTCCTGGTTTATCGTGCTGGGCAACAACGGCATCCTCAATCTGATGCTGGAGGCCCTGGGCTTTATCGATCAGCCGGTGCAGATCCTCTACACCGGCGCCGCCACCACCATCGGTCTGGTTCACTACCTGCTGCCGATTATGACCCTGACCATCTACACCACACTGGAGAACATCGATCCCAGCCTGCTGGAGGCGGCCAACGATCTCGGGGCGGGCGGAATCCGCAGTTTTGTCCATGTCATCCTGCCGCTGTCGGCCGGGGGACTGGTCAATGGCATGATGTTCCTCTTCATTTTGGCCTTTGCTGACTTTGTTTCCCCCGCTACGCTGGGCGGACAGTCCGAGCGGGTTTTTCCCCAGCTGATTGTCGACGCCGTCCAGTGGAACATCAACTGGCCTCTCGCGTCAGCTCTCTCGATGGTTATGGTCACCGTCATCCTGCTTGTACTGCTGTTGTTGTCGCTGCTGCGGAACATCGGGAACCGTGAGAACGGGGGTGCCGGAAAATGAGACCGTCCTCTAAAATCCGTGCTGCCGGCTGGCTTTACCTTGTGCTGGCGATGCTCTTTGTTCTCGGGCCGATTCTGGTCACCATCGCCTTTTCCTTCAATGTCGACCGTTTCTCCAGTCTGCCGTGGCGGGGTTTCACCCTCGAATGGTATCAGAAGATGCTGTCCAACGAGGACATCCTCTATTCGCTGCGAAACAGCGTTCTGCTGGGCGTCTGTGTTTCGCTGACGGCGGTGCTGCTGGGCTTTACAGGCTCCTATGGCCTGCGCCACTGGAAGTCCCGTTGGAAGGGCGCCTATCTGCTCGCGTCGGTCTCGCCGCTGGCCGTCCCGTGGACCCTGATGGGACTGGCACTGCTGATCTTCTTCAACCGGATCAATCTGCCGATGTCGATCCTCACGGTCTGGATCAGCCACGTGGTGTTCACCGCCCCGCTGGCGCTGACCATCATCGACGCCCGGATGAAGACCATTCCCAAAAGTATGGAAAACGCCGCCTGGGATCTCGGTGCGAGCAGCCTGCAGACGATGGTGCTGGTCATCCTTCCCCAGACGCTGCCGGCCATCATCGCGGCGGCGCTGCTGACCTTTACGATCAGCTTCGACGAGTTCATCATCGCGTGGTTCGTCTGCGGATTTGACCAGACCCTTCCGGTCTACATCTACAGCGTTATCCGCAGCGGCGTCAGCCCAACCATCAATGCAATCGGTACGGTGGTCTTCTGCATCTCGATCACGCTGGTCAGCGTCGCCCAGGTGCTCCAGCGCAAAAAATACTGAGGAGGGCTTATGATGGCAAATGAAATGATCCGAATGACCTGGCCGGAATTTGCTGCGGCCGGTGACTGCGTCGTTGCGCTGTGCGTCGGTTCGGTGGAGCAGCACGGCCCGCATCTTCCCTTTTCCACCGATCTCCTGATCCCCTATGACCTCTGCCTCGATCTGTCTGACCGGTGCAATCTGCTGGTTGCGCCGCCGGTATACTACGGCTACCGTTCTCAGCCGGCTACCGGTGGGGGGATGTCCTTCCCCGGGACAACCGCTGTATCGGCCGCCACCCTGATGAAGCTGGTCGAAGAGATTCTGGCCGACTTTTACCGGCAGGGGAAAAAGAAGTTTCTGGTGATGAGCGGCCACTACGAGAACAGCGCCTTTCTTTCCGAATCGGCCTATCTTTTCACTGCCGCTCATCCCGACGCCAAGGTGATGCTGGTCAACTGGTTCGAGATGGTCCGGCAGGAGACGCTCGACCGCCTCTTCGACGGGAAGTTCCCCGGCTGGGAAGTTGAGCATGCCAGCCTGACCGAGACTGCCCTGTTGATGCACTATCATCCCGAGCTGGTGCGGGAGGACAGGATTCCGCTGCAGGAGGGCAAGCCCTTCACCCCGCGTCCCGCGGTCTATCCCGAACCCGCCGGCCTCGTTCCGCCCAGCGGGATCCTCTACACCGCCAACGGCGCGACCGCCGAGATTGGCCGCGCGATGGCACAGGAAATTGTGGAGGCGATTGCCGGGGAAATTTCCCGGGAATTCGCGCCGGCCTGAGATATCTTTTGGTCCACCCTTTTGCCCGGCAAAGCCGCTGTTGCTTTGCCGGGCATTTCCATCGTCGGAAAATTCCGGAAGGTAAATCCTCCCTTTTTCGAGCGGTTTTGTGAAAATATCCTGTGGAAGACCGCGAAAGCAACGGCCATATCGTGCTATTTGCGGATACCCCTTTTTCCGGGAATCGTTTATACTAAAATTTGCAAAAGTTTGGGCTGGCCATCCAGGCCGGCCGTCTTGAGGAAAAGAGGAGGAAGCCATGCAGCTCGAAGAACAGATCAACAGGATCAAACGGCGGATGGATGTCGCCCGTAAGCAGGCGAAAGCCGATCTGGTCATCCGCAACGCGAAGCTGGTCAACGTGTTTCTCAAATCGGTTCAGCCGCGGGATGTCGCGGTGGCGGACGGGATTGTGGCAGGAGTTTATCCGGCCGGCGAGGGACCCGAGGCCGAGCGGGAGGTGGACGCAAAGGGCAAATACCTGATCCCGGGACTGATCGACGCGCATACTCACGTTGAGATGGCCTATGTTTCGGCGGTGCCGTTTGCCGAGGGGGTGCTTCCGTGGGGGACGACGACGGTGATCCTCGATCCCCACGACAGTAGTAACGTCATGGGAAACCGGGGCGTGGAGCTGTTGGCGCGGGAGTTCCTCAAGACGCCGCTGAAGGTGGTGCTGATGACCCCTCCCTGCGTGCCGTCTGCGCCGGCCTTTGAGGATGCTGGATTTGAGGTGACCCTCGATTCGCTCATCGAGAGCCGCAACATCCCGCTGATCAAGGGGATCGCCGAGACGATGGACTTCACCCGGGTGCTCAGCCAGGAGGAGGAGATGATGAAGATCCTCGCCTATGGCCGGGAGAACGGGCTGCTCTTTGATGGACATGCGCCGGAGGTTCGCGGACTTGATGCCCAGGCCTATTTTGGCACTGGCCCGATCCGCACCGACCACGAATCGGTCACCGTTGACGAGATGTATGAAAAGTATGAGATGGGCGTGCATGTCGTTATCCGCCGCGGTTCGCTGGCCGAGCCGGCTTCGGCAGGGGAGCTGCTGCGCCGCCTCGAGGGGGCTGATACCTCCCGCCTGCTGCTGGCGACCGACGGCTGCATCAATGTCAGCGATATGGTTCACAAGGGCCACATGAATTACGCGCTGCGCCAGATTGTCGCTGAAGGGGTCGATCCGATGACAGCGGTGCAGATGGCGACCATCAACGTGGCGCGGGCGCATCACATCGATCACCGGGTCGGCGCGGTTGCTCCCGGCTATGAGGCGGATCTGGTGCTGGTCAACGATCTGAAGGACTTTGAGACGGTGCAGGTCTTTGTCAACGGCCAGGAGATCCCCCGCGGGATCAAGCTCGAGCGGGTTGCTTACCCCGCCGATGCGCTGCACAGCGTCAAAATCAACCCGCTCAAGCCGCAGGATCTGCGGATTGAGGCAGACGGAGAGACCGCACGGGTCCGGGTGCTGACCGTCATCGACAAGACGGTGGCTACCGTTCTCGAAGAGGAGACCCTGCCGGTCAACGGGGGGGCGCTTTACTCCGACACCGACAAGGATGTCCTCAAGGGCCTGACCCTTGAGCGCTACGGCAGAGGAAAGGGCTTCGGCCTGGGCTTCATCCGGGGTTACGGCATGAAGAAGGGCGCGATCGCCGGTTCGATTGGCCAGGATACGCAGAATATCACCGCGGTGGGGGTCACGGACGAGGATCTCTGTCTGGCGATCAATGAGGTGGCCGCGATGCAGGGCGGTGTGGTGCTGGTCGCCGACGGGAAGGTGCTGGCCCGCATTGCAATGCCCATCCTGGGTATCATGTCGGACAAGCCGTTCACCGAACTGGAGGGGGACTTCCAGGCGTTCCATCGGGCCTATTGCGATCTGGGCGGTACCCTCAGCGACGAGGTTTTCACCCTGAGCCTGCTGCTCTCGCTGGTCGTTATCCCTGAGGGCGGACTTTCGAACCGGGGGCTGGTGGATGTCACCAACGGCCGGTTTGTCGATCTGATCGTCAAGTAAATCAAAACGGAAGAGAGGAACAGTCCCATGTCTTTAACGATTACCGATATCCTGTCGGCTCTCGCCGGCTGTCTGGACGCGACAACCCAGGCAATTCTTGCGATGTCCTTCGGCTTTGCCATGATTCCGTCGGCGCTGGCCTACGGAGTCGGCATCATTGGCTGCCTGGGCTTTAACTCGGTGGTTCCGATCTCCTTCCAGGCGGAGACGATCACGCTGGGCGGTACGATCGGACGCAACCGCCAGGAGCGTGTTTCGATCATCTTCATCGGCGGCCTGGTGATGACCTGTATCGGCGCTCTCGGCCTGCTGCAGACCGTGGTCGATTTCGCGGGTGAGGACATCATCTGCGCGATGATGTCGGGTGTCGGCATCATTCTGGCCAAAGCTGCAATGGATCTGGTGCGCGAGAATGTCCGGCTGGGCACCATCTCGATGGTCGTTGCCATCCTGACCTATGCGCTGACCCTCGATCTGGTCTACACCATCACCTGCGGCGTGGTGGTTACCTCGATTGCCGCCCACTTCATGAAGGAGAAGATCGAGGTTGACAACATCAACGAAAGCCGCTTCAAGCTGCAGAAACTGACGATGAACTTCACCGTCCTGCGCGGCGCGCTGAGCGTTATCTGCCTGACCATCGGCGGCAACATCGCCTATGGCGGCATCACCGCCGGTATCGCCGGGACCACCGCGAATGCCGACCACATCTCGATCTACTCCGGCGTGGCCGACTGCGTCTCGTCGATCTTCGGCGGATCCCCGGTTTCGGTCATCATCTCCGCAACGGCTGCGACCCCCAACCCCAAGTGGGCTGCTGTCCTGCTGATGGCAATCATGATGGTTATCCTGCTCTCCGGCCTCCTGCCGAAGATTGCCCGCCATGTCCCGGTCCAGGCGATCGCCGGAACCCTTTTTGTGCTGGGCGTCTTTGTCACCGTTCCGGACAATGCGTCGCTGGCCTTCTCGGGCAACGATGCGCTGGGAACCCTCTCCTGCGGCACGACGCTGGCTGTCACCGCGGTGACCGACCCGTTCTTTGGCATTGTGGCCGGCATTGCCGTCAAGCTGCTGGCTGTCTCGTTCGGCATGGTCTGAGCGCGGGGGAAGAAGCAAATGGAACAGTATTATGAGATCACGGTGGCAGGGGTAAAGCGCCGTCTGCCGGTTGTGCAGATTTCCGACGAGCTGGCGGTTGCTTCGTTTGTGATGCTGGGAGACTGTGAGATGGTCTGTGCCGCGGCAAAGCAGCTGTACGGCATGGTTCCTGAGGCCGACTGGATCGTTACCGCCGAGGCGAAGGGGATTCCGCTTGCCCATGAGCTTTCCCGCCTGCTGGGAATGAAGCGGTATATTGTCGCCCGCAAGAGCATCAAGCCCTATATGGAGCATCCGATGGACGTCACCGTTCATTCGATCACCACCCAGAAGGAGCAGCATCTCTGCCTCGACGGGCAGGATGCCGAACAGATTCAGGGCCGGCGGGTTCTGCTGGTTGATGACGTCATCTCAACCGGGGAATCGATCGAGGCGATCCGCGTGCTGGTCGAGAAGGCGGGCGGCATCGTCGTCGGAAAGGTCTGTATCCTGACCGAAGGGGATCCGGCACGTCATAACGACGTGATTTCCCTGGGAAATCTTCCGCTCTTCCCGGTAAAATAACAGCGTCCCGGCAAAGCGAATGCTTTGCCGGGACTTTTTTTTTACCCATTGCCATCGGGAACGTCGTAAAACAGCGTCGCGAGGATTTCCTCCCGGGTGATGGATCCGAAGTACTCCAAAAGGACGAACCGGTCGAGTACCGCACCGACCTCCTGCGGACGGAAGGGACAGCCATGCAGTGCCTCACAGAGCGCGTCAAGAGGGCGCAGAGACAGGAAATCCCCATAAAAGGCGATAGCTTCGATTCGTCCATCCCGGACTTCGACGCCGGGCTGGAGGGTTCCCCCCTCCCAGCGGCGCCGGCGGTTGAGGGTGTAGCGGGGGGAACGGCCGAAATTCCATTCCCAACGGCTGTATTTGTCCCGGCGAAGCGCCTCGACCTCCTGCAGCTCCTCGGGGAGCAGTGTGCCGGTCACCGCCCCGTCCCGGGCGAGCGCCTGCCGCAGATAGGCCCAGAAGGCAGGAAGATCGATTGGCTCGGGCAGGAAATCCCGGATGTTTCCGATCCGGCTTCGGACCGACTGGGTCGACTTGGAGGCAAACTTCGACGGATCGGCCCGCAGTGCGCCAGCCACCATGTCAGGGTCGGAGCAGAAGAGCAGGGTCCCGTGGTGCAGGATTCGGCCGCCCAGCAGCCGTTGGGCCGTCCCCGAAACCTTGCGCCCCTCGACCAGAATGTCGTTGCGGCCCGAGGCCTCCGCCTGGAGTCCCAGTTGACACAGCGCCTCAACGACGGGGGCGGTGAACCGCGCAATCGAGGTCTGCCCGATCTCTCCGGCGTCGGTGAGAAAGGAGTAGTTGAGGTTTCCCAGATCGTGGTAGACCGCGCCGCCGCCGGTCATCCGGCGGACCACGCGGGTCCGGTGCTGCTCGATGAAGGCACGGTTGATTTCGGCCTCGGCGTTCTGATTCTGACCGATGACCACCGTGTTTTCGTTCTGCCAGAGGATCAGATAGTCGCCGTCCTTTCGCCGGCGCAGCACCGTCTCCTCAAAGGCGAGGTTGTAGGCCGGATCGACCGATCCGGTCTCGAGATAGGTCATCTGCTTCAATGCCGTTCCTCCGTTTGATCAGGATCCCTGCCGCCGGACCTCCCGGAGCAGATCGCCGGACTTTCCGGCGCGCAGGATATAGCTGTGCCCTTCGTGTCCGACCAGCGTTTCGGCCTGGCGGGCGACGGCGATCAGCCGGTCGAGATTGATCCCCGTTTCGATCTTCATCTCGTCCATCAGGTGGACAACATCCTCGGTTGCGAGGTTTCCGGCAGCGTTGGGGACGAACGGGCAGCCGCCCAGCCCTGCGATCGACGCGGCGAAGAAGGTGACCCCTGCCTCCATGCCTGCCAGAAGGTTGCACATCGCCACCCCGCGGGTGTTGTGCAGGTGCAGCAGCCATTCGGTCTTCGGGAATTCCCGTTCCAGCTCATCCATCGTCCGGTACACCTGGTCAGGGGTGGCGACGCCGGCCGTGTCGGCGATGATGATCGTATTGACCCCATGATTTTTGTAGATCTCAACCAGCGATTTGAGATGGTCGACCGGGATGGTCCGTTCCCAGGGGGAACCGAAGGCCATCTGAATCGAGCTGCGGATCTCCAGCCCGTGTTCCCGCGCCAGCGCGATGATTCCGTCATAGGCGGCAAGGCTCTCCTCTGGGGTGCGGTTGTAGTTGGCCAGATTGTGGGCACGGCTGGCTGACACTCCGATTCCGACCAGCTTGGCTCCCGCCTCGATTGCCCGCTCCAGCCCCTTGCGGTTGGGCACCAGTGCATAGTATTTGACCCCGGTTGAATGGTTCAGCCGTTCGAAGACCTCGGGGCTGTTGGCCATACTCAAAACCCGGTCGGCCCGCACAAAGGAGCCCGCTTCGATGTCGGTCAGCCCCGCTTCAACCAGGCCGTCGATCAGCGACAGTTTTTCTTCGACCGAAAGAATCCGGCGTTCGTTTTGCAGCCCGTCGCGGATACCCGCTTCACTGATGGTGATTTTTTTGGGAAGCGCCATCGGTTTTCATTCCTTCCTGACGGCATGCAGCCGCTTTTGATTTTCAGATTACCGCCTGGAACCGCCGCTGTCAACATTCCGCGAAAAAGCTGTCGCCTGGTGAAAAGATTTCCCGGTTTTTCTTGAAATTTTATCCTCCCGCCCTTATCATAAAAAGCAGAATTTCCCGACAGGAGGCTTTGGTATGATTGAACAGATGCTCGCCTATAACCAGGAATTTGTCCGAAATGAGGGCTACCGGAAGTTTTCTACCAGCAAGTACCCCGACAAAAAGATCGCGATTCTCACCTGTATGGATACCCGTCTTGTCGAGCTGCTTCCCGCGGCGCTCGGGATCCGGAACGGAGACGTCAAGATGATCAAAAATGCCGGCGGTATGATCACCGGCCCGTTTGACAGCGCGGTGCGGAGCCTGCTGGTTGCTATCGTTGAGCTGGGGGTGCAGGAGGTGATGGTGATCGGGCATACCGACTGCGGGGTCTCAGGGATCAACGCCCAGATGATGATCCATCACCTGATCGAGCGGGGGGTGTCACAGGACCATATCGATATGATGCGCTACTGCGGGATCGACTTTGAGAAATGGCTGCGGGGGTTTGATTCGGTGGAAAGCTCGGTGGCCGAGACGGTGGACCTGCTGCGAAACCATCCGCTGATGCCCGCCGATGTGGTGATCAACGGATACATCATCGACTCCGAAACAGGGGAACTGCACCCGCAAAATCTCTGAAACATATGGCTTGGCCACCGGCTTTGTGCTATAATGAGCGAATAAAGGCTGTACACCAGCCAAACAGCAACAAAGGAGGACGTTATGGAGATCCAGAAGCTGTATGCCGTTTATTTCAGCGCGACCGGGACGACCAAAAAGGTGGTTACCCGCATCGCCGGACAGGTAGGCGCCGCCCTGGGGCGGGAGGCAGAGGTCATCGATTTTACCCTGCCGGCGGCGCGCGAAAAGAAGTATGAATTTTCGCAGGGGGACCTGGTGATCTTCGGACTGCCGGTCTACGCCGGACGGGTGCCGAATCTGCTGCTCCCGTTCGTACAGAGCGGGTTCGTGGGCAATGGGGCGCTGGCTGTTCCGGTCGTCCTCTACGGAAACCGCAACTATGACGACGGCCTGATTGAGCTGCGTAACACGCTGGAGGCCGACGGTTTCCACACTGTGGCGGGTGCCGCCTTCATCGGGGAGCACTCCTTCTCCTATACATTGGCCGCCCACCGGCCCGACGAACAGGATCTCGCCATCGCCGACCGCTTCGCGCAGCAGGTAGCGGAGAAGATTGCCGCTCTGTCCAGTCCGCCGGATGCGCCGGTTCCGGTCAACGGATGTGATCCGATTCGCCCCTATTACACCCCCCGCGACCGCAAGGGCAACCCGGTCAACATCCTCAAGGTCAAGCCGAAGACCAGCGACGCCTGCATCAAGTGTGGCCTGTGCGTACGCAGCTGCCCGATGGGGTCCATCGATCCCGCCGATCCGTCCAACGTCAAGGGGATCTGCATCAAGTGCGGCGCCTGTGTCAAGAAATGTCCCAAGGGCGCCAAGTACTATGACGATGAGAAATATCTCTATCACCAGCACGAACTGGAGGAGGGCTTCGCCCGGCGGGCAGAGCCGGAACTCTTCCTTGGCTGAATGCATCTGAAAAACGCCCGGAGGCTGCAGCTTCCGGGCGTTTTATTGAGGCGGGGCGGCGGGATGTTTTGCCACCGCTTCAGGGATCTGGCGGGATCACCGTGTCGATCGTCTCGAGGGTCACCTTCTGATACGGGAGCCAGACATACTTTTCGTCGTCAAATTCAAGCAGCTGGGCCGGATTTCTGCCCTGCGCGAGGGCGAGCGACAGGGTGAGGATCGCTTCGGCCTGTCCGGGAGAGTCATTATAGACGCTGCCCTTGAGCTCGCCGGAGCGGATCGATTCGCAGGCGGGCGGGGTTGCGTCGACCCCTACCACAAAGGGAAGCGGATCGATTCCGGCGGCGCGGCAGGCGTCGATCGCCCCGAGCGCCATATCGTCGTTGTTGGAAAAGACCACCTCGATCCGACTGCCGAACTGCTCGATCCATTGGGACATCCGGCTTGCGGCCTGGCCGCGGTTCCAGTTGGCGGTGTCGTTGGCGAGCTTTTCGGTGGTAATGTTGGCGGAGGTTACCGCCTTGATCGAATACTCGGTGCGGAGCAGCGCGTCCTGATGCCCCGGCTCCCCCTCGAGCATGACATACTGCAGCACTCCATCCCCGTTGCGGTCAAGGGCGGCGGGATTTTTCCGATAGGCCTCGGCCACCAGCTCCCCCTGCATGACCCCCGATTTCCCGGCTTCGGCACCGACATAGTAGACCTTGCTCCAGCGCATGATATCTTCCCCCACCGGTTCCCGGTTGAAAAAGACGAGCGGGATGTCGGCGTTGCGGGCCTTGTCGATGATAACCGCTGCGGCGGTTCGGTCGACGAGGTTGACGCAGATGACGTCGCAGCCGGCTGACAGGAACCGGTCGATCTGATCGTTTTGAGTGGCCTGGCTTCCGCGGCTGTCGGCGATATTCAGGGTGATCTTCAGGCCGCTGTCATCCTCCCGCTGCCGGGCAAGGGACTCCAGATGGGAGACGATGGTCGAGATGAAGGTGTCGTTTTGCTGGTAGAGGGCCACCCCGATCCGGATTCCCTCCCGGTGGGCCGGGGAACCGTCGGACCGACAGCCGGACAGGAACAGGGCGAACAGCAGCAGAATGGACAGACGCCGGCAGAGCGGCCGGCCGGATTGTTTCATCCTCATCCAAATCCCTCCTCTTCTTATCGGGCAAAGGGGAAGAGCAGCTTCTGGTTTTCGGGCAGATACATCGTTTCCCGCCGGACGATCGAGAATCCAATCTCCTTTCCGGTGGAGGGGACAGTCTGCCGGACCGCCTCGACTGCGGTTTGTACCGCAAGATACCCGGCAGCGAAATCATTTTGGGCGGCGATCACCTGAATCTCTCCCTTTTCGAGGGAGGAGACAATCAGGCTGCTTGATCCGACCCCGCAGAGGGTGGGCGGGTGCGGCACCGTTGAGAAGAGACGCACTGCCGTTTCGAGGGAGGACGGTTCAAGGGCGATGAGCAGATCGGGCGGGTCGTTGAGCAGGCTCAGCAGCAGGGTGTTGGCCTCATCGCGCTGGTCGGGCAGCTGCAGCAGCTGTGGTTCGATACCCGAGCGGCGCAGCGTCTCGACCGCGCTATCCAGCCGGTCACGGATCGCTCCAATCGTGGGGGTGCCGGAGAGCAGTACCGCCCGGGAGCCCGGTTGGAGCCCCGGCAGCATTTCGTCTGCCAATGCGCGGCCGATGGCGGCGTTGTCCGCGGTGATGCAGGGTTCGCTGCCGATGGGGGATTCCATCGTGATCAGCGGCAGCTTTTTGCCGATTTCGGCGGCCGTTTCCAGCAGGACCTGCGGATCGGCCGGGGTCACAATCAGCGCGTCGGCACCCCCCGTGGCCTCCCGTTTGAGCAGGGCGCGTTGTTCCAGGGCATCGTTGCTTGTGGCGGGAAAGACAAACCGCAGCTCTGCATCCAGATCATACGCCGCCTGCTCCATCCCCTGCCGGACCGACGTCCAGATGGCGGAGTCGGATTCCCGGGCAATGACCGAGAGCTCAAGGTAGCTGCGGTCGCGCTGGAAGGGAGCGGCGCTCAGCAGACTGTAGAGGGCGCCCAGTGCCAGAACAAAGACCCCGAGGAGGACCAGATATCGTTTCTTCATCCCCGCTCCTCCTCTCCGGCGCCGGCGGCAGGCCGCCACGGCAGCCGGATCCGTACCGTTGTCCCCTCGTCCGGTTCGCTTTGGATTTCCAGGCCGTACGGCTCCCCATAGGTCAGCCGGATCCGCTGGTGGACGTTCCGCAGCCCAATGCCCGAGCCGCGTTTGCTCGGGTTGGACGGTCCGGTTTTCTCCTGCAGCAGCCGGTCGACCGTCTCCTGCGGCATGCCGGGCCCGTTGTCCGAGACATCGATCAACAGGTCGTCTCCCTCCCGGTAGGCGTGGATCAGGATTTCACCGTCCCCGTCGGCATACTCCATCCCGTGGTAGATGGCGTTCTCGACGATCGGCTGGACCACCAGCTTGACGGTTTCACAGCTGAGAGCTTCCGGCTCGGCGCGAATCTCGGTGGTGAACTTGTTTTTGAACCGCATCTTCTGGATGGTCAGATAGTGACGGGCATGTTCCAGCTCCTCCGAGACGGTGATGAGGTTGCGGCCCCGCGACAGGGAGATCCGGAACAGCCTGGCCAGCGAGGTGACCATGACGATGGCGTCGGCATAGCGCTCATTTTCAATCATCCAGACAATCGAGTCGAGGGTGTTATAGAGAAAATGGGGGTTGATCTGCGACTGCAGCACATCCAGCTCGGATTTGCGCTTGGATTTCTCCTGCCGGACAGCGTCGTCCATCAGCTGCCGCATCGTTGCGACCATCGAGCGGATGGAATTGCCCAGATGCTGTACCTCGTATGGCCCGCCGATGGCGATGTTCACCTGTTCGCTGCCCGCCTCCAGCTCCTTGACCGAATGTTCAAGCGCCTTGATGGGGACGGCGATCCGCTCCGAGACGGCCAGGTTGACAAAGACCAGAAAGAAGATGAAAAACAGCAGGACAAAGATGCCGAACAGCCGAAGCTGAATGTGGTTGGAGGCGAGGCTGTCGGCCGGTGTTACCCCGACCAGCTTCCAGCCGGTATAGCCGACCGTTTTGACGGTAACCTGGCGGGTTTCGCCGCCGAACTTCTCCCGGTGGCTGCCGTCCTCATATCCGGCGGCTATCCAGTTGTTCTCTTCGAGCAGGGAGGCGTAGATCAGCTGTTGGCGGGGGTGGTAGATGATCTCCCCATTGCCGTCGATCAGATAGAGATAGCCATTTCCGCCCAGATCGACATCCTTGCAGATCTGTTCAATGCCGCCGAAGCTCATGTCCACGAGCAGCACGCCGCTTTCAATCGATCCCGCGCGGGTCAGCTCGACCTGGCGGGAGAGGGAGACAACCCAACGGTAGATGTAATCGGGATCCTCAAACAGGTTCTGGACGTGCGGGGTGGAAAAATGCAGGTTTTCTATCTTCTCGGTGGCCGAGGCGAACCACTCCTGCTGTTCCGGAAAGACACCCCGCTTAAGGCTTGAAAGAGGGGTCGCGCAGACAAGGCTTCCGTCCTGCGAGAAGACGGCGATCGATACAAGGGTGCCCCGATTGGTCTCATAGAGCAGGTTCATTCCGGCGTCGAGGCTGTCCTCGGCCAGATCGGCGTTTTTGATGACCCGGTAGTACATCGTGTCCGATACCCGCATCATACTACGCAGATAGCTGTCAAGGTTGAGGTTGACCTGATCGAGAACCCGCCGGCTGTCCTCGGCGAGGAGGGCGTCGGTCGTCCAGGAAAAGCGCACCAGCAGCGCGCCGCCCAGCAGCAGCATACCGATGACGGCTACCAGCGTGAAGGAGAGGGAGATGACCACCTGGATGCTGGAACGCCGGTACCAGCGGGAGGCGCGGCGCATCAGTGAATCAAAAAAGCTGGTCAAGGGTCCCGCCTCCTTCCCGGCCGGATGTCAGCCGCGCCCCGCCCGATAGCGGGAGGGGGAAAGGCCGAAATGTTTCTTGAAGACGTAGCTGAAATAGTTGGCGTCGACAAATCCGGTTTTCTCGGCGATAAGATAGGTTTTATCGTCGGTGTCCCGCAGAAGCCGGGCTGCGGCCTCCATCCGGACGTTGGTGACATAGTTGGTGAAGCTCATGCCCGTCTCCCGTTTGAAGATGGTGGAGAAATAGGCGGGGCTCAGATGCAGGTATTCACACAGCCGTTCGACCGACAGGCTGCCGTCGGAAAAGTTTTCTCCAATATAGCTGCAGGCCTTCTCGACGGTGCGGCGGGTAGAATCGCTGCGCTGGCGCCGGATCAGCTCCCGGATCCTCAGGCAGCGGGCGGTGCACCAGCGGCCGAGGTCGCCGGGAGAATTAAAATCGGTCAGCAGTGCTGTCCCCGAGAAATCGGGTCCAAAGACTTCGGTCAGATTGAGCGAGTCGGCCCGGGAGAGCCGGATGAGACAGCTGACCAATTCGAGAAAAAAGCACTGACATTCGGCGAGGGGCAGGCGGGAATCCTGTACCCGGCGCATCAGCCGGTCGATGACGGCGCGGATTTCCTCCTCCCCGCCGAGCTTGATTGCGCCGGCGAGGTCCCGTTCGTCCGCCTCGTCGAAGGCCAGCCGCGCCGAGCGGTCCGGCTCAAGATCGTCGATATAGATCACCCGCCCGGCTCCGACCAACACGCGGTAATCAAGCGCGCTGCGCGCCTCTGCCGCCGGGATTTTCAGGTCATGCGGCCCGGAACAGGGCGAACCGACCCCGAAGGTCAGCCGCAGGCCGAGGTAGCTGCGGGCGAGCTTGCAGATCCGTCCGAGGGCATCGAGAAAGCTGAGGATCCCTGACGTGGCGGAAAAACCGGCGATGACAGCAACGGTATCGTTGTACAGACAGGTTTTGAAGGTGCAGCCGGGGAGATCGAGATTTTCATCGATCAGTTGCTGGACCGAAAGCGGAAGCAGCTCTCCGGGTCCGATCGGGCCGGGTTCCTCCCCTCCCGGAAGATCGAAGTGAGCCAGCGCGGCGGTCCAGCTTTCCCCGTCGAGCCGCACGTCGTAGCGGGCGGCCAACTCTCGCACCCGCTGGGGCGGGACCCTTCCATCGAGCAGACGGGTATAAAACTGCTCCCGCAGCACCGGAAGGCTTTCCTGATACCGGCGGCGCAGCGCCTCAAGGTTCCGGCGCTCCTCCCGTTCGGCATCGAGCTGGACACGCAGTTTTTGCAGCACCGAGGTCAGTTCGGCAGCATTGATCGGCTTGAGAATATACTCTGACACCTTGAAACGGATCGCTTGTTTGGCGTATTCAAAATCGTCGAACCCAGAAAAGACTACCAGCTTGGCTGCCGGAAATCGCCGGGCCAGATGGCTGCAGAGGGTTAGCCCGTCCATATAGGGCATCTTGATGTCGGTCATGACCAGATCGGGACGCAGACTGTCGGCCAGCTCCAGCGCCTCTTCCCCGTTCTCGGCCTCGCCGACCAGTTCAAAGCCAAGCCCCTTCCAATCGATTTTGCTGCCGACGCCGCTGCGGATTTCCTCTTCGTCGTCGACCAGCAGCACGCGGTACGCTGGCATCCGATTCCCTCCTCTGCCGCTTTTCGGGCGATGTCACCCGATCCGCTTATTCTTCCCGGACATCTCCTTTTTATCCTAATTATACCACAAATCCGTCGGCGAGAAAAGGGCCGTACGGTTCTGAAGTCGGCTTGGGTCGAAGGCTGACCACAGAAAATCTGGCCGCGGGGCTTGCAATTTTTACCCCGGTGGAGTATAATGGGCCAGTAATATGCAGGTATGGTGTAATGGTAGCATCTTTGCTTCCCAAGCAAATCGAGCGGGTTCGAATCCCGTTACCTGCTCCA
>CASEBP010000015.1 GCA_949285275.1 uncultured Oscillospiraceae bacterium
CCAGCTCGCGGCCGAGGCCCAGGAACGCCGGGCAGGCAATGAGGCGATCCAGCGGTTGCTCGATGAGCGGCGTTACCCTGAGGCCCTTGAGCGGCTCAAGGGGGAGGTCGCCAAATATCCCAACAGCCCGCTGCTCTACCGGATGTTGGCCGAGACCTATGAGGGACTCGGCGATGATATCCGCGCTGAGCAGTTCAGACAAGCCGAGAAGGCCTTTGAGTGACGCGGTCGGATGGCCGCACGGCAAAGAAAGGAAGGTTCTCATGTATCAGTTCTTAAAAGATCAGCTCAGGCCCGGTGAGAAGGTCCTTTGGCAGGGACACCCCGCCGATATCCGGCTGCTTGATCCGGTGTTCCGGCCGAAGAATCTGACGGTGTGGATCTTTGCCGCCCTCTTCTTCGCCGCATCGGTCTGGTACGCGGGCTTCTACGCCCCGGCGGCGGGGGTTTCCACCGCCTTCGCGGTTGCAGTTGCCCTGTTTGGTTTCGCCCTTGGCGGCTGCATCGCCGCCACCCCGTTTCTCTCCCGGCGCAACCTCGAACAGAACATCTGCTACTGCATCACCACCGAGCGAATGATCGCTTATCGCCGCAAGGACGGCAAGCTGCGGATTCAGAGCCGCGACTTTCTCGATTTCACCGAGGCATCGGTTGAGCCGCTGCGTTCCGGAAAAGCCAATCTCTATCTTGGACCGAAAACCCTTACCGCCCGCCTCGAACTGCTCAATGAGCTGCTTCCTCCCCGCGAGGAAGACCGGATGTTCCCGCTGACCTTCACCAGCATCCTCGATATCGAGGGCGCCTGTGCCTGTCTGCCGGACTACATCCGTATCGACGGCGTGGCCCCGGCAGCTCCGTCTGTCCGTGCGGCCTAAACGGCCTCCCCCTTTTGACCTCCTCCTTTTTTTGATACCGCGCAGAATCTCTCCTGTGCGGGGCAAACAACACCCGCTGGTACCCGGCGCTTTTCCTGCAAGCGCCGGGTATCGGTGGCTTTGGCCCCTTTTGGCCTCCGTATGGACAAAAATTTCTCGGGATGTGGGGCGGTTTCGCCTTGACAAACCCGGACGGGTATCCTATAATAACGGAGTAACGCCTGCGTTGCAGTTTTTTTTGCGCCCTTTTGTGGGCGGTATCGATGACGGGAGGAGACCCTTATGACCCTGGATTTGAGACAGGTTCTTGACGTTGTCGGGCAAAAACTGGAGTTTGCGGGCGCGATAGACCTTTCGTGGATCAAACGGCACGGCACGACCCTGTTTCCCGATGCACTGGCGGTCGAGGGAGAGGCGTCCAACCGGGCCGGCGTCGTAACGCTGCGCTACCAAATCAGCGGGGTCATGCCGTTTCTGTGTGACCGCTGCCTGATGCAGTCAGAGCGTCCGATCCGTGAACAGTTCGAACACCCGGTGGTGCGCGAGCTGGCGGACCAGGCCCTCGACGATGTCTATCTGGTTTTACCGGAAGGGTTGCTCGAGCTCGATGAGATCGCGGGTTCGGATCTTCAGCTGTCCCTGCCGCAGACCTTCCTGTGCAAGGAGGACTGTAAGGGGCTTTGCCCACAGTGCGGGGCGGATCTCAACAAAACAACCTGCGGGTGCCGGCCCGATCAGGGCGACCCCCGGATGCAGGTTCTCAACGATTTATTGCGTGGATAGCTGTTTGAGGGAGGTGCAAAAGCATGGCGGTTCCGAAGAGAAAGGTATCGAAGGCGCGCAGAGACAAGAGACGTTCGAGCGTTTGGAAGCTGGAGGCTCCCGCGCTTTCCAAATGCACCCAGTGCGGCGAGTTGAAGATGCCGCATCGCGTCTGCCCCGTTTGCGGATACTACAAGGGTAAGGAAGTTGTCAAGGTAGAGGGCTGAGCGGCGTCAGAACGACAAACGGAGAGGGGGAAGACTTTCTTCCCCCTCTGCTTTTTTCACCTGGAAAGGAGTGACCGCGGATGTCCAAACCGATTGTCGCGGTGGTCGGCCGGCCCAACGTCGGCAAGTCCACCCTCTTTAACAAACTGACCGGCCAGCGGCTCGCTATCGTCGAGGATACCCCCGGCGTGACCCGCGACCGGATCTATGCTCCCTGCGAGTGGCTCGGCCGGGAGTTCATGCTGGTCGATACCGGCGGCATCGAGCCGTTTTCCGATGATGTCATCCTCTCGCAGATGCGCCGCCAGGCCCAGCTCGCCATCGACCGGGCCGACGTCATCGTTCTGGTTGTCGACCTCAAAAGCGGCGTTACCGCTACCGATCAGGAGGTCGCTTCGATGCTTCTCAAGAGCCAGAAGCCCCTGGTCCTTTGTGTCAACAAGTGCGACAGCGTCGGTGATCCGCCCCCGGAGTTTTATGAGTTCTACAACCTCGGGCTTGGTGATCCGATCGCCGTCTCATCGGTCCACGGCCACGGCACCGGCGACCTGCTCGACGCAGTCTGCGAACGAATCGATTTTTCCCGCTTTGGCCAGGAGCAGGGGGAGCGAATCGCCGTCGCCGTTATCGGCAAGCCCAACGTCGGAAAATCGTCGTTGATCAACCGCATCGCCGGGGAGGAACGGGCCATCGTCTCGGACATCGCCGGCACTACCCGCGATGCCACCGATACCGAGATCGACAACCGTCACGGCAGTTATCTTTTTATCGATACTGCCGGTATCCGGCGCAAGAGCAAGGTCACCGACTCGATCGAACATTATTCGGTGCTGCGCGCCTATATGGCGGTCGACCGGGCACAGGTCTGCGTCATCATGATCGATGCGGCCGAGGGCTTCACCGAGCAGGATTCCAAGATCGCCGGTTACGCCCATGAACAGGGCAAGGGCTGCATCGTCGCGGTCAACAAGTGGGATGCGGTGGAAAATAAGACCGACAAAACGATGCAGGAGTATCTCAAAAAGCTCGAGCAGGATTTCTCCTTCATGAGCTATGTGCCGTTTCTGTTTTTCTCGGCCAAGACCGGCCAGCGGGTGGACAGCCTCTTTCCGCTGATCAATCAGGTTGCCGCCAACAATGCGATGCGGATCACCACCGGCGCGCTCAACGATCTGCTTGCCCATGCGACGGCGCGAGTTCAGCCGCCGTCCGACAAGGGGAAGCGGCTGAAGATCTATTATATTACCCAGCCTTCGACCTGCCCGCCGACCTTCGTCTGCTTCGTCAACAACAAGGAGCTGTTCCATTTTTCCTATCAACGCTACCTCGAGAACCAGATCCGCGAGTCGTTTGGACTGTCCGGCACCCCGGTGCGGATCATCGCCCGCGAACGCGGAGAGGGGTAGAGATTTTCCCGATAGAATTCGTGCGCCGCGAAACCGATCTGGTTTCGCGGCGCGTTTTTTCTGCGCGGCAGGGGGAAAGCTATCCCTGTGCAGGAAAGAAAAAAACGAACGGCATGCCGTTCGTTTTCATTCTCAGCCAATTTTATTGAGCTTGCAGACCAGGGAAGACTTCTTGCGGGAGGCAACATTCTTGTGGATGATCCCCTTGGCAGCAGCCTGATCAACGGTCTTGATCGCCTGGCGTACGACCTCGGCGCAATTCTCACCGCCCTCTGCGAGAGAAAGCTCCGCTTTCTTCAGGGTGGATCTCAGGCGAGATCTCTGCGCCTTGTTCAGCTCGGTCTTGGCGGCAATCACCTTGACTCTTTTTTTCGCGGATTTGATGTTCGGCATCGTTACACCTCCTTACCATCGCAGTACAGTACAAGTTATCTTATCATTAATCCTGCTAAAAATCAACACCTTTGAAAAAATTATTTGCGGAGGAACGCCTATGCAATCCAATCTTTTGCCGCGTACCGACCTGGCGCTCGAGGCGGCAGACACCGGGGATGGAAAGCTGCCCGAGGGGGTCTTTTGTGAGGAGAGCCGGAAGGGCCCCCTCCTTCGCACCGTAGTGCGGATCGAAACCGAGCAGGCCGCCGCCCGGCTTGGCCGGCCCACCGGCACCTACCTGACCCTCGAAGGGCCGCTCGGCGAGCGCCGTGCGATGGCCGGCGCACTTGCCCATGCGCTCGCCTCGATGCTGCCGTCCGGGCCTGTTCTGGTCATCGGGCTGGGAAACCGTGCGATTACCCCCGATCTGCTTGGGCCCGAGACGGCCGGCCGTATTCTGGCGACCCGCCACCTGCCCGAACAGCTGCTGGAACAGGTTGGGCTTTCGGGATTGCGCCGGGTCTGCGTACTGGCACCAGGGGTGATGGGGCAGACCGGTTTTGAGGTGGCCGAACTGGTTGGGGCGGCGATGCGTCAGGAGCCTTTTGAAGCGGTCATCGCCGTTGATGCACTGGCTGCCCGATCGGCCGGCCGCCTGGGCCGGACGGTACAGCTGTCGGACAGCGGCATCTCTCCCGGATCGGGGGTACTCAACCGCCGGGCGGCCCTTTCCCGCGAAAGCCTCGGGATCCCGGTTCTCGCACTGGGCATTCCGACGGTGGCCGACATTTCAGAGCCGGGGCAGGAGGGGGAACCGCTGATGGCCACCCCGCGCGATATCGATCGGATCATCCAGCAGGGGGCTGCCGTGCTCGCCGATGGAATCAACCGGGCGCTGCAGCCCACCCTGCGCCCGGTGGAGATCGAGGCGCTGCTCTCCTGACCGGCATACTCCCCTGACCAGCCGCATAGGATGAAACCGAACAGGCTGTAGCGAAAAGGGGAGCGCTTTTGGTGAAACGACGGGCCGGACGAAACAACCGAATCGGACTGCTGCGGCAGGCGGCGGTTCTGCTGGCGGTGGCGGCAGCTGTACTGCTGCTCGGTCATCAGCTCGCGCCGGCCCTCTCGCAGGCCGCCTTTTTCTCCGCCATCCTCGGAATGCCGGAAGGGGCCCTGTCGGCGCTGACCGAACGCTGGTCCCTGGCGGGAGACCGGGATGAATCGCCGCAGGAGCAGGTTCAAACCCCTCCGTCCGCCGCCAGTCAGGAGCCGCAGGTCTCGGCCGTCCCCGACACGCAGGAGCCGTCCGCCAACGGGAATAACCTGCCTGAGGGGGCGCGGCCGCTGCCCTATATCCCGCCGGACATCCCGGAGGAATACCGCCGTCCGATTTTGCAGGAGGATCTGTCAGGGGCGGCGACCGGCTCGGGACTCTCCTTTGGGAACTACTGGCTGCGAAACGATGCCGGTGTCCCTGCCGGGGAACTGGCCGACCTGCTGGAGACGGCTGCCCCGCCCCTGCTGGAGGATACCACCGAACCCCAGGTGCTGCTCTATCACACCCATGCAACCGAGGCGTTCTCCCCCTACGATGGGGAGAGCTACGACAACCGGTATAATTGGCGCTCGACCGATAACAATACCAATATGGTGGCGGTCGGAGCGGTGATGGCCGAGGTACTGCGTGAGTACGGGATCGGGGTGGTCCACGACACCGGACAGCATGATTATCCCTCCTACGATGGCTCCTATGCCAACAGCTACCGGTCGATCAAGCGCTATCTCGAGCAGTATCCCACCATCCGGGTGGTACTCGACCTGCACCGGGATGCCATCGAGCGGGATGGCGGGGTCATCGTCAAGCCCACCGTCGAGATTGGTGGAGAGAAGTACGCCCAGCTGATGATCGTTTCCAACTGTGACGACGGCAGCGGGCTTCTGCCCAACTGGCGGGAAAACCTGCGGTTCGCCGGGGCCTTCTGCTCGAAGCTCGAGCAGGATTACCCCGGTATCACCCGGCCGATTCTGTTTTCCTGCCGCAAATACAACCAGCAGCTTTCGACCGGTGCGCTCCTGCTTGAGTTTGGTTCCCACGCCAACACCCTCGAGGAGGCCAAACGTACCGCCGAAGCGGCAGGCCGCTGCCTGGCCGCGCTGCTGCTCGAAGGGAAGGAGATCCCCTGAAGCGGATCATCGACTCGGTCAGAGGGCGTCTTCGCCCTCTGCTTCTTTCGTTTCTGCTGACCCTCATGGCCTTCTGCTTCCTCCTCGCAATGCTCTGGGTGCAGCTGGTGGCGGCACGCGGGGACTTCTGTGAATGGGGGCCGCCCCGCGCCGAATGGCAGACCTCCCCCGAACCGGTGCTGCTTCTCTCTGCTGCCGGTGTGACATGCCGGGTTCCGCTGGACGGGCTGGATGACGCCGCGCGGCTCTTTGAAAAGGCGGAACGTTGGATCGTCCCGACCGGCCTGCGATTTTCAGTCCGGGCCGGGCTGCTGCTGCAGGATATGATCGGACAGGCCCGCCGGGACCGGCTCGAGGAGGAGTTTTACCACAACGCGGGCATGGTCTGACGCCGCCTGTATACGCTTTTGGCTTTACAATCCCACCGTCATCTGCTATGATAACAGATACCGGCCGGACGGGTTCCCCCGTCCGGCCTGCTTTGCAGAAAAGGGGACAAAAGATGGGACTGACGGCGCAAACGGTGGGGCTATTTTTCCTGGTTTGTGTGGGGGGAAGTATTGTCCAGACGGTCTGTGGGTTCGGGTTCGGGGTTTTTGCGATGATCTTTCTGCCCTACCTGCTGCCAAGCACCATGTCGGCCGTTGTGGTCAACGGGCTGATCGGCGTGTGCAGCTGTATCGTGTTGGCGGTACGCTATCACCGCAGCGCCCGGCCTCGCAAGATCCTGCTGCCGTTGCTGGCCTACTTTGCGGTCAGTACCGTCCTGGTGCGGGTTTCCATCGGGATGAATGAGGCGCTGATCCGCCGGATGCTTGGTGCGCTGCTTATCGCATTGAGCATCTACTTTCTGATCTTTGCCAACCGGATTCACATCCGGCCGACCCCGTTCTCCGCTGTGGCCGCCGGGACAATCGGCGGGGCGATGAGCACGCTGTTTGGGATGGGCGGTCCGCCTGCGAGCGCCTACTTCCTTGAGGCGAGCGACACCAGTGAGGAATATATCGCCAACATCCAGCTTTACATCATGATCAGCAACAGCTACGTCAACCTCATCCGGATTTTTAACGGTCTCTGCGGCCGTTTTGAGGTCACCCTTTGGCTGATTGGTCTGGCAGCACTTCTGCCCGGCAGCTGGATCGGCCGGATGCTCTTCACCCGGCTGGACGCCACCGCACTGCGGCGGGTCATCTACCTGTTCATGGCGGTGTCCGGGGCCATTCTGATTTTCAATTGAGGGGGACGGTATCATGCAGGCGGTTACGATTGCGGGTTTTGTTGTGATTTGTCTGGCGGGCAGTACGATTCAGTCGGTCTGCGGGTTCGGATTCGGGGTTTTGGTGATGATGCTGCTGCCCTGGCTGCTGCACTCCACCCTTTCTTCGGTGGTTATTGCGAGCTTCCTGGGGATGAGCACCAGTCTCATCGCCGCCGCCCGTTACCGCCGGTTTATCAGCTGGCGCAAGGTGCTGCTTCCGCTGATCGGCTATTTTGCGATCAGCACCCTGTCGGTGCGGCTTTCGGCCGCCATTGACGAGCAGGTTATCCGCCGGTTGCTCGGCGGGGCGCTGCTGGTGATGAGCGGCTATTTTCTCTTCTTCTCCGGCAGGGTCCGGATCCGGCCCAATCCGGGAAGCGCCCTGCTGCTGGGTGGGCTTGCCGGTTTCATGAGCGCAATGTTTTCGATGAGCGGCCCGCCGCTGAGCGTCTACTGCCTTTCGGCAAGCGGCAGCAATGAGGAGTATCTGTCGATGATGCAGACCCTCACGGTGCTTGGCACCCTGTACATCAATGCCGTCCGTATGGCCAGCGGGATGTTTGGACGGCAGGAGATCCTGCTGTGCGCGATCGGGGTTGTGGCCGTCTATCTGGGTACCCTGATCGGCAAACGGATCTTCTCCCGGCTCGATGCCAACGCGTTGCGGCGCGCCATCTATCTGCTGATGGCTGTTTCAGGGCTGATTCTGCTCTTTGAATCATAAAAAAGGCGGCCCGCTTCCCCTATGGGAGAAGCGGGCCGCAGCACAGCGGGAGAAATTACAGGGCTTCCACGGCGTCAACCAGCGGCCCCAGCCATGCCGAGGCGTCGATCGCTTCCACCGCACCGGCGTCGATGGCGGCGGCAAACTCGGGACGGATCGGGAGCTTTGCCAGCACCCGGGTCTGATGGGCTGCGGCGGCTTCCTCGATATGGCTCTCGCCAAAGACCGGAATCTTTCGGCCGCAGTCGGGGCACTCGACATAGCTCATATTCTCGACCAGGCCGAGCACCGGGATCTTCATCATTTCGGCCATTTTGACCGCCTTCTCGACGATCATTGAGACCAACTCCTGCGGCGAGGCGACGACGATAATTCCGTCAACCGGGATCGACTGGAAGACGGTCAGCGGTACGTCGCCGGTTCCGGGCGGCATGTCGATGAACATAATATCGACGTCCTGCCAGAACACGTCGGTCCAGAACTGCTTGACCACCCCGGCGATGATCGGGCCGCGCCAAACCACCGGGTCGGTGTCCTGCTCGAGCAGCAGGTTGATGCTCATGATCTGGATACCGTTTTTCGACAGGCGGGGATAGATCAGCTCCCCATCGCTTTCGGCCCGCTCGGTGATCCCGAAGGTCCGCGGCACCGACGGTCCGGTGATGTCCGCGTCGAGCACCGCCACCCGCTTGCCGCGGCGGCAGGCCTCACAGGCGGCCAGCGCAGTCACCAGGCTTTTACCGACCCCGCCCTTGCCGCTGACGACGGCGATCACCTTTTTGACGCTGCTGCGGTCGTTGAGCTTTTCCAGCATGCTCTCGGGCTGCTGGCGTTCGCCGCAGCTCGCCGAGCAGTGGGAACAATCGTGATTACATTCGCTCATCCAGAGGTTCCTCCTTTTTGGCGCGGCGCCTTGGACAGGCCGCGTTCTGACACCGATAATGATAGGACAATCGGACGGCGCTGTCAAGGACTGCCGTCCTGAAAGGAGAGGTTGCTATGCAGGGAATTTCGCCTCAGGCCGCGCGCGCCGTACAGATGCTGCGGGATGCAGGCTTTCGCGCCGTACCGGTTGGCGGCTGTGTGCGGGACCTGTTGCGCGGAGTAGTTCCCCACGACTGGGACCTTGCCACCTCGGCCTTTCCCGATGAGATGAAGCGGGTCTTTGCTGGCGAGCGGATCCTCGAAACCGGTCTGCGCCACGGCACCCTGACGGTACTCTTCGATTCGGTTCCGGTCGAGATCACCACCTTCCGGTCGGACGGGGCCTATTCCGACGGCCGCCGCCCCGACGCCGTCGCCTTTTCCCGCCGCCTTGAGGATGACCTCGCCCGCCGGGACTTTACCATCAATTCCCTCTGCCTGGGGGAAGACGGCGGGATCATCGACCTCTTTGGCGGACGGGAAGACCTGGAACGGGGGATCATCCGCTGCATCGGCGATCCGTGGGAGCGGTTCGGGGAGGACGCACTGCGGATTCTGCGGGCATTGCGGTTCGCGGCGGCCTTTGGCTTTGTGATTGAAGAACAAACTGCCCGGGCGATGCGCGATCAGCTGCCCCGGCTGCGGCTGCTTGCCCCTGAGCGGGTACAAGCTGAGATGCGCGGGCTGCTCTGTGCCCCCGATGTGACGCGGGTACTGCTCGGTTATCCTGAGACGGTCTGCGCGGCATTTCCGGTGCTGTCCGGCTGTGTCGGGCTGGCCCAGCCGCCCCAGTACCACTGCTATGACGTCTATGGACATGTGGCGCGGGCGACGGGGGAGATTCTGCCCCGTTTTCCGCTGCGGCTGGCTGCGCTGCTGCACGATGTGGGCAAGCCCTGCTGTGCCGACGGGCAGGGGCATTTTTACGGCCACGAAGCACGGGGAGCGGCCCTCTGCGGAGAGACGTTGGCCGCATTGCGCTGCTCGGCGGCGCTGCAGCAGCAGGTGACCCGGCTGGTGCGCTTGCACCATCTTCCGCTGTGCGCCGAACGGGTGCGCTTGAGGCGGCTGTTGGCCCGGTACGGGGAGCCGCTGCTGCGGGACCTGCTGCTGCTCCAGCGGGCCGACGCGGCGGCGCAGGCTCCTGCCTTCGGAGCACAGCGGATGCGGCAGCTCGATCAGTTTGAAGCGGCACTCGATGGGATGATCGCCGAATGCCCGGCTGTCGGTCTTTCGCAGCTGGCCGTCCGGGGCGGGGATCTGCTGGCGATCGGCCTGCCGCGTGGAAGGGAGATTGGGGAGACACTGCGCTTTCTGCTGCGGGAGGTTATCGATGAGCGGCTGCCCAACGAGCGCGGTGCGCTGCTCGCTGCGGCACAGGAGCAGCAGAAAAAACGGCGGGGAGGTATGGCGAAGTGACGCTGGACTTTGCGCCGCTTTCGGCGGAGGATCTGCCGCTGATGACCCACCTCTGGGCCGACCCGGCAGTGATCCGCTATACTTCGGTTGAGCGCCCCTGCACCTCTCAGCAGGCGCGGCTGCGGTTCGATGCGCTGCTCGACGCCCAGCGCCGGGCGGGGCGGGGTACCTTGTTTCGGGTCATATGCAGCGGGACCCCCTGCGGCGTTGTGGGCTGCCTGCCGCTGGGCAGGGACGGACGGCGGTTCGCCATGTTCTATCAGTTCGACCCCGCGTTCTGGGGCAAGGGGATCGGAAAAGCGGCGGTCGGATGGCTGGTGCGCCGGATGCGCTCCGGCTGGCCCCGGGCTGTCCTTGAGGCGGAGGTGGTGCGGGAAAACACCGCAAGTGTTCGGATCCTTGAGGGGGCGGGCTTTGTGCTGTCGGGCGTCCGGCCGGCGGTCTTTGTTCGGAACGGCGCGGCTTCAGATCTGCTTTGTTACCGCTTGGCTTTTTAGCCGAACGGGCGATTTTTGTCTTGACAGGAAAGACACTTCGCCGTATAATTCTGTAGCATGCTATATTTTTGGAGAGGGGAGACGCCGGTGAAACAGGGGGATATCGGGCTGTTGATCAAGAGCATCAACGAGCAGATGGAGCGCAAGGCTAATCTGCTTTTCCGGCCCTTTGATTTGACTCTGGCTCAGATGCGGGTCCTGTTCTATCTGCGGGACCGGGAGGGGGAGAAGACCACCCTGCGGGATATTGAGGAGTACTTCGGAGTTTCCCATCCGACGGTGACCGGCATCCTGCGGCGGATGGAGGCCAAGGGACTGGTTACCGGCTGCACCGACGGAGAGGACCGCCGCTGCCGGGTGATTCGGCTGGTTCACAGCGAAGCGCTCGAAGCGGTCCTGCAGCAGATGCCGCCCGACCGGCTTGAGCCGATGCTGACCCGGGGGCTCGGAGAGCAGGAGATCGAACAGCTCCGGCGCAGCCTTATCACAGTGCTGCACAACGTACAGAACAGGTAACCGGCCGCCCGCCGGACAGACAGGAGGAAACACAGCCTATGCAAGAAAGGAATCTCGATTTATTTGAAAACGCACCGGTACCCCAGGCGGTCATCAAAAATGCGCTGCCCGCCATCGTCAGTATGTTGGTGGTACTGGTTTACAACATCGCCGACACCTTTTTCGTCGGTCAGACCGGCGATCCGCTCAAGGTGGCGGCTGTCTCGATTGCTACCCCGGTCTTTCTGCTCTTTATGGCGACCGGAAACCTCTTTGGCATCGGAGGAACCTCGGTTATCTCCCGCGCCCTCGGCGAGGGGCGGCGCGACTTTGCCCGGCGGGTCTCGGCGTTCTGCTTCTGGGCTGCAATTGCGACCGGCGTGGTCTTCATGGTATGTTTTGGCCTCTTCATGGACCCGGTGCTGCGGCTGATCGGTGCGAGCGCTGATACCGCGCAGTACGCCAAGGAGTACCTGGGCTGGGTCGCGCTCGGCGCCCCGTTTGTCATCATCGCCACCGCCTTTTCCAACATCGTCCGGGCCGAAGGGCGCCCGACCGAGGCGATGATCGGAAATATGATCGGCACCATCACCAATATCGTCCTCGACCCGATCATGATTCTCTGGATGGGGATGGGCGTTTCGGGCGCTGCCATTGCCACCGTCATCGGCAATATCGCCGGTACCGTTTACTATCTCTGGCTCTTTTTGCGCGGCGGGTCGATGCTGTCGATCTCGCCCCGGGATTTTGGGGTGCGGGGAATCTGGGGCGGTGTGGTTGCAATCGGTGGGCCGGCCTCCTTTAACAATGTGCTGATGAGCAGCTCGAACATCCTGCTCAACAACTTTCTCGCCGGCTACGGCGACCTGCAGGTCGCGGCGATGGGGGTTGCGATGAAGGCGAATATGATCGTTGTGATGCTGCTGATCGGACTCGGCGCAGGCATTCAGCCGTTGCTCGGCTATCAGTTTGGCGCCCGCAACTTCCCGCGCGCTAAGGCGATCATGCGCTTCACGCTGGGCTGTGCCGTTGGGATGGGCCTGGTGCTGACCGCCGTGTGCTGGTTCGGCGCCGGCAGTATCGTACGCGCCTTCCTCGACGACCCTGAGGTACAGGAGTACGGCGTCACCTTTGTCAAGGCGCTGATGGTTTCCGGCCCGGTGATTGGCATCCTGTTTGTGCTGATCAACGCGCTGCAGGCGATGGGAGCCGCCGTCTCGTCGCTGATTCTGTCAATCAGCCGGCAGGGACTGATCTTCATGCCGATGCTCTTTCTGCTCAACCGGCTGTTCGGGCTGCGGGGCATTGTCTACGCGCAGCCGGTGGCGGATTTCCTTTCGATTATCACCGCCTCGCTGCTCTATACTGCCGCGGTTCGCCGCCGGATCGCGCGTGACCGTGCCGCGGGAAAAGGCAACGCCTGATCCATCCCGCAAACCAGAAAAATGCCCGGAAACCCATTGGGGGTTTCCGGGCATTATGCCTGTTACGGATAAATCAGCGAACCTTGATATGCGCTTCCCGCAATTGTTTTTCGGTGACCTCCGACGGTGCGCCCATCAGCAGGTCCTCGGCGTTGGCGGTCATCGGGAAAGCAATGATCTCCCGGATGGAAGTCTCGTCCATCATCAGCATCAGCATCCGGTCGAGACCAGGCGCCATGCCCGCATGGGGCGGTGCGCCGTAGGCAAAGGCCGAATAGAGGGAGCCGAATTTTTCCTTGACCGTCTCTTCGCCGTAGCCGGCGATCTCAAAGGCGCGAACCATCGTCTCCCGGTCGTGGTTGCGGACCGCGCCGGAGGAGAGCTCCACTCCGTTGCAGACGATATCGTACTGCCAGGCCAGGATCTCAAGCGGATCCTTCTCGTTGAGGGCTTTGAGCCCGCCCTGCGGCATCGAGAAGGGGTTGTGGGTGAAGCCGATCTTCTGGGTGACCGGATCCCGCTCGTACATCGGGAAGTCGATGATATAGCACATCCGGAAATCGTCGGACAGAAGGTTCAGCCGCCGGCCCAGCTCGGTGCGGATCTGTCCGGCGAGACGGGCGGTGCTGTCCTCGGTAGCGTCCGAGATGAAGTAGAGGACGTCGCCCGGCACAAGCCCGCTGCGCTCGATCAGACGGACCTTCTCCTCGGCAGGAACAAACTTGTCGATCGGGCCGAGCAGCTTCATTTCCTCATTGGCTTTGACATAGCCGAGGCCCTTCATGCCGATCGAGGTCGCGAACTCAAGCATCTGCTCGAAAAAGCTGCGCGGCTGGGAACCGCAGCCCGGCACCCGGATTGCCCGCACCGTATGCTTCTGGAACGGCTTGAAGGTGCAGTTGTCGAAGATGTCCGAGAGGTCGATGATCTCGAGCGGGTTGCGGAGATCGGGCTTGTCGGTGCCATAGCGCAGCATCGCATCGCGGTAGGTGATGCGGGGGTAGGGGCCATGAGTGACCGGCTTGGAGGTGAACTTCTCGAAGGCTTCGGTCAGCACCTGTTCAGCGACGGTGAAGACCTCCTCCTGGGTGGCGAAGGCCATCTCAAAATCAAGCTGGTAGAACTCGCCGGGTGAACGGTCGGCCCGGGCGTCCTCGTCGCGGAAGCAGGGGGCGATCTGGAAGTAGCGGTCCACCCCCGAAACCATCAGCAGCTGCTTGAAGATCTGCGGCGCCTGCGGCAGCGCGTAGAACTTGCCGGGGTGCTTTCTGGCCGGGATCAGGTAGTCGCGCGCCCCCTCGGGCGAGGACGCCGACAGGATCGGAGTTTGCACCTCGGTGAAGCCGAGCTCGGTCATCTTGTTGCGTAAAAACAGCAGCAGTGCAGCACGCTTCTTGAGCATTGCCTGCATCTTCGGGTTACGCAGGTCGAGATAGCGGTAGCGAAGCCGCAGCTCCTCCTTGATCTCGGTGGAATTCTGCACTTCGAACGGCAGTCCGCCCTGGGAGCGGCCGAGAATTTCGAGGGAATCGGCCATCAGCTCGACGGTACCGGTTGCCAGCTTGGGGTTGACCGTCTCGGGATCGCGCAGGGCCAGTTCCCCTTCGATCGAAACAACGGCCTCCTTCATGACCCCTTCGAGCATCTTGTCGTCGTGGATGACGACCTGCACCACTCCGTAGTGGTCACGCAGGTCGAGGAAGAGGACGCCGCCGTGGTCGCGGATATTTTCGACCCAGCCGGCCAGTCGGACGCGGCGGCCGACATCCTGCTCGCCGACGGCGGCACAGGTCCGGGTTCGGTACTGGTTTTCAAAAAACATCAAGGGTCATTCCTTTCCTCGGTCAGGACGGGCTTGCGGTTCCCGCCGGACGCAAACATGGGCATCCCCGGCGAAGGATCGCGCTCGCATCGCCGTCAAACGCCCATTCTCATGCCTGCTATCATAGCATATACCACCCGGTTTGTCCAGAGAAAAGCGCGAGTTTCCCCGTTTAAACACCGCAGAAACGGCCGCTCAGTCTGCCGCAGTGAGCTGTTCGGCGAGCGGGATAATCTGCAGCCCCTCCCGCAGGGCGAATCCGACCGTTTGGGCAGTGCCGCTGTGCTCCCGCAGACAGTAGGAGACACACACTGCGCTCATCTCTACCAGTTCCAGGTTGCGCCGGCGCATACAGTCGCGGGAGTAACTGGCGGCAAGACACCGGTAGTCAGAGGCGGCGGCCCGGATCCGCTCATAGCGCATCTGATCGGTGCGGTTCCAGCCATCCGCCTGCCCGGCATAGGGTGCAACCACTACCAGCCGCAGATGGGGGAACTCCTCTTTCAGCGCGAGCACTGCCTCGGCGGCCATCGTATCAAATCCCAGCGCTCCGCCTGCCGCGAAGATGTAGTATTCCTGGAAGATGAGCTCCCGGATGGTCCGCTCGAGCAGGAAGGGAAGCTGGGCGCGATGCGCTTCCTCGATGACCCGGTGACCGGTGAAGCAGCAGGTGTGATTGCGGGACAAAAACATCAAAGTACCTCCAAGACGGTCCGCCCGGCGGGCGCGGCAGAACCGGTTTTCCCCAGTATAGCCTGCCGGCAGGCAAAAAGCAAGGCGAACCGCCTGAAGCAGGAGAGAGGAGGACAATTTTTGCGTCCTTTCGATTGCGCCCGGCGCGAAAGGGTGTATAATGAAGAGGAAACCAGTCCGGCGGAAACGCCGGAATTCAAAAGGAGGAGCCCGATGGAATCCTTGTCCAAGCTTCAGAATGGCAGTGATGTGCGTGGCGTGGCACTCGCTGTGGAGGGCGGTGCGCCGGTCAACCTTACCCCTTCGATCGCCGGGCGGATTGCCGCCGCCTTTGCCGGCTGGCTCGCTGAACAGACCGGAAAACAGCCCGATGCGCTGCGGATCGGGGTGGGTCATGATTCCCGCCTGACCGCCCGTCCCCTCGCCGAAGGGACGATTGCCGGGCTGTCCGCCGCAGGCGCCTGCGTCTTTGATTGTGGGATGGCGTCCACCCCTGCGATGTTCTGTTCAACCGTTTACCCCGAGACGGCGTTTGACGGGGCGGTGATGCTCACGGCCAGTCATCTGCCCAAGGAGCGCAACGGTATGAAGTTTTTTACCCGGCAGGGCGGCCTAGACAAGCCGGATATCGCCGCACTGCTTGCGCGTGCTGAAATGATCGCTGCACCGCAGCAGCCCGGCAGCGCGCAGCCCTGTGACCTGATCTCCCGCTATGCCGCCGCGCTGTGCGAGCGGATCCGGGACGGGGTGGGTGACGATCTCCCGCTCGCGGGGCTTCACGTCGTCCTCGACGCCGGAAACGGCGCGGGCGGCTTCTTCGCCGGGCAGGTGCTCGCTCCGCTCGGGGCGGACTTGACCGGAAGCCAGTTCCTTGAGCCGGACGGCAACTTCCCCAACCATATCCCCAACCCCGAGAACAAGGCGGCGATGGAATCGGTGCGGCAGGCGACGGTCGCCCATCATGCCGACCTCGGCATCATTTTTGACACCGATGTCGACCGAATGTCGGCGGTGCTTTCGGACGGCAGCGAGGTCAACCGCGACGCCATCATCGCAATGATGGCCGCGATCCTTGCGCCGGAATACCCCGGGTCAACCATTGTGACCGATTCGGTGACCTCCGACCGGCTGACCCGTTTCCTCGAGGGGAAGCTCGGGCTGCGGCACCGCCGGTTCCGCCGCGGCTACAAGAATGTCATCAACGAATCGATCCGCCTCAACCGCGAGGGGATTGTTTCACCGCTTGCGATTGAGACCTCCGGTCACGGCGCCCTTTCGGAGAACTATTTCCTCGATGACGGTGCCTACCTTGCGGTGCGGCTGCTGATCGCGGCTGCCAAGGCCAAACGGGAAGGGAAAAGCCTCGGCGCGCTGATCGAAGGACTTCCTCCTGCTTGCGAAGAGGCGGAGCGCCGCATCCCGATTGCGGGGGAGGATTTCGCCGAGACCGGAAAACGAGTGCTTACCGCCTTCGAAGAGCGGGCCAAAGCTCACGGCTATGCCGTTGCGCCCGACTCCTGCGAGGGGGTGCGGCTGACCTTGCCGGAGGGCTGGATGCTGCTGCGGATGTCGCTGCATGATCCGCTGCTGCCCCTCAACGTTGAGGGCAATCACCCCGGTGATTGCCGGATCCTGCTGGATACCGCCCGGGAGCTGCTCGATGGATTCCCTCAGCTCGACCTGGGGGTGCTCGGGTGAGCGGAGAACCGGAGCTTTGCCGGGGCAACGACCCCGACCGGCTGTTGGCCCAGGTCATCGCCGAGGCAAAAAGTCTGGGAATCCCGGTTTCGGCGGCGATAGCCCCACAGGTGCGGATCAATGCCCGCGCCCGCACCCGATTCGGGCGGTGTGTCTGCCGCTCCGGGCGGTTTTTTATCGAGCTGTCCGCCCGGTTGCTCGACGCGCCGGAGCAGTCCTGCCGGCAGACGCTGGCCCATGAGGTGCTGCACACCTGTCCCGGCTGCCAGAACCACCAGGCGCGCTGGAAAAGCTATGCCGCCCGGATGAACACCGCTTTCGGCTATCGGATCGGCCGCACCGGTGTTTCGCAGGAGCTGGGGATTGAGGAAGACCGCCCGGTTCGCTACCGGCTGGTCTGCGAACAATGCGGCGCCGAACTGACCCGAATGAGAAAAAGTCCGCTGATTGCCCATCCCGAGCGATACCGCTGCCGCTGTGGGGGACGGCTTCGCCCCGCACCGGTTTAATCCGGGCATCCGGCCTTCGGCGGCCTTGACATGTCCCGTCGACGGACAGGACGATGAAAGGGGAAACTGATGTGAAACGAACGCTCTGCCTGCTGCTGTTGGCTGCACTGCTCTGCTGCGGATGCGCCCGGCGAGACCTGGCGCCTGCTCTGTCTGAGAGTCCGCCGGTTCAGCAGTCCGAACCGCCGCAGGAGCAGCCGGCGGTATCTGAGCCGGAATCCGAACCGCCGCAGGAGCAGCCGGCGGCGCAGGACGAGCCGCAGGACTGGCGGCTGATACTGGTTAATGCAGCCCATCCGCTGCCGGAGGATTTTACCGTTGAACTTGCGATGACCCCCTACGGCTACGAGGTGGACAAGAGGATCGTCGAACCGCTGGTCACGATGATCGATGCCGCTGCGGCCGACGGGGTTTCGCTGTTGCCCTGCTATGGCTACCGGACGCTGGAGCAGTCGGCCCAGCTCTTCGAAAAGCAGGTCAACCGGCAGCTTGCGCTGGGGCTCGACCAGGAGGCGGCGCTCGAGGAGGCCAAACACTGGGTGGCACCGCCCGGAACGAGCGACCATCATACGGGACTGGCACTCGATATTGTGACACCGGAGCATCAGGTGCTCGATCACGCTTTCGCCCAGACGCCGGCGGCGCAATGGATGGCCCAACACAGCGCCCAATACGGCTTTGTGATTCGTTTCCCCGAGGACAAGCAGGAGATCACCGGTATCACCTATGAGCCGTGGCACCTGCGGTATGTGGGGGAAGAACACGCTGCGGTGATGAAGGAAGAAAACCTCTGCCTGGAGGAGTATTGGCAGCGGCTTTATGGGGAGGATGCAGCATGAATCTTCTGGTGGCAGGATGCGGCCAGGTCGGCGCCCGGCTGGCGCTGCGGATGTGCCGGATGGGGCATGACGTCTCGGTCGTTGACCGGGATGAGGAGAGCCTCGAGCGGCTCGGTTCGGGCTTCACCGGGTTGACCTTTGTCGGTAACACTATTGACCTCGATGTGCTGCGGCGTGCCGGGATTGAAGGGTGCGATGCGGTGGCTGCAATGACCGATTCGGACAACGTCAATGTGATGATTTCCCAGATTGCGCGGGAGATGTTTTCTATCCCCCGGGTGCTGACCCGGGTTTACGATCCCGACCGCGAGCGGATTTTCGCGCAGTTTGGACTTTACACCATCTGTCCCACTGCCCTGACCGTCGAGTCGGCCGTCTCGGCGCTGACCGAACAGCGGGCGGTGCGGTATGTCACGATGTTCGGTCAGACCCTCTCCCTCTCCGCTGCCCCGATGCCCGACGCTCTCAATGGGGTTACCCTCGGGCGTGCATCGGTTTCCGGCGGACTGGTGGCCGGAGTGCTGCACAAAAACGATACCATTGAGCTCTGCAGTGAGGCGCCTGAACGGCTGTTGGTCGAAGGAGACCGGCTGCTGCTGCTGCGCCGGGCGGGAGAGGGGGAACGCAGATGAAGGTTGTGGTGGTCGGCGGAGGAAAGGTTGGGTTCTACCTCTCCAGTACGCTGCTGGAACATGGACACAGTCCGGTGGTCATCGAACGGAACCCCCGGCTCTGCCAGAAAATCGCCAATCAGCTGGACATGCGGGTCATCTGTGGGGATGGCTCTTCCCTTGATGCCCTTGAGGCCGCCGATGTCTCCCATGCCGATGCGCTGGTTTCGGTCACCGGTACCGATGAAGACAATCTGGTTATCTGCGAGCTGGCCAAACGCCATTTCAAGGTGCCGCGCACCGTCTCCCGGGTCAACAACCCCAAAAATGCCGATGTTATGAAGCGGCTCGGGGTCGACATTGCCGTGTCAAGCACCGATTCGCTCGCCCGGATCATCGAGCGGGAGGTTGACACCGTCGCCATCCGGCAGCTTCTTCACCTCAACCGCGGCACCAATTCGCTGCTTGAGCTGACCCTCCCCAAAGACTTCGCGCACAACGGAAAAACCCTCATGGAGCTGCCTTTGCCCGAAGAGTCGATCGTCATGACCATTACCCGAAACGGCGAGATGACCATCCCCCGCGGCAGCGCCCAGCTTTTTGCCGGCGATCGCTTGCTGGTTGTCTGCAAGGACACCGCTATCCATGAACTTAGCCGGGTGCTGGGAATCGGGTCGGAGGA
>CASEBP010000016.1 GCA_949285275.1 uncultured Oscillospiraceae bacterium
CCCCCAGATGGGAAAAACCGGTGTTGCCGATCGTGCCGAGCATCACCATCGCCAGGCACATCAGCGCCAGATTGCCCCGCGACAGGCTGCGGCCGTGACTGGTCTGCTCGATGGCAGCCGTCTCCCCGTGGCCGAGCGGCTCAAGCCCGACCGACGCCGGGTCCCCCCGCACCAGCAGAAAGAGTACCACCGCCAGGAACAGCAGCAGCCCCGTCTCAAGCAGGAAGGTGACATGCAGCGAATACCGCTCGATCAGCCAGGTGCACAGCGGCGGCATAAAAATGGATGCGATGCTCGTACCGGTCGCGCAGATGCCGAATGCGATCCCCCGGTGGGTCTCGAACCACCGCTCGACCAGCAGCGAGGACGGCACGATGCCGCCCAGCGTGTAGAAGGTGCCGTTGAGGGCGGCCGCCGCACAGTAAACCGGGAAGCTGTCGGCTGTGGCGTAGACAAAAAAGGCCGCCGCCGATCCGCAGACCGCCAGCGTCACCGCCAGCCTCACCCCGAGCTTGCGGCTGTAAAACCCGACGACGCTCATCGCAAGCAGCGAAAACAGGCTGCGGATCATGATGAGAGCGGAGGACTGGCTGTTGGTCAGCCCGGCCACCTCGATCAGATAGGGCTGATAAACCGCAAACGCACTGCTTCCCAGCCCGACGTTGCAGAACATACAGAGCATTGCACAGATATTGACCACCCAGGCGTAGTGAACCCGTTTCATCGCTCCCGGTCCTTCCTTCTGCAGTAATTTCAATTTTATCTTTATCCTAGCAGAAATAGCGGCATTTGACAACCGCAATCCTCCTCTTACGGAAAGCCTCTGCCGCAAAAAACTCCATTTTGGACAGGATTAGGGGTTTTTTTTGGGGGATTTGCTTGCGTTGCGCCGCCTGGACCGATATAATGAAAGGTAGACTATAAAGGGAGGAGAAACCCTATGATACGAAAGACGCTCGAAAAGACCTACGACCCCAAGCAGGTCGAAGACCGGATCTATCAGGGCTGGCTGGACGGCGGCTATTTCCATGCCGCCCCCAACCCCGACAAAAAGCCCTTTACCATCGTCATCCCGCCGCCCAACATCACCGGCCAGCTGCATATGGGACATGCGCTGGACAATACACTGCAGGACATCCTGATCCGCTACAAGCGGATGCAGGGCTTCGAGGCGCTGTGGATGCCCGGCACCGACCACGCCTCCATCGCCACCGAGGCGAAGATCGTCGCCGCCCTCAAGGAGGAGGGGCTTTCCAAGGCCGAAATCGGCCGGGAGGAGTTCCTGCGCCGCGCCTGGGACTGGCGGGCCAAATACGGCGGGCGGATTATCAACCAGCTCAAGAAGCTCGGCTCCTCCTGCGACTGGGAGCGGGAACGCTTCACCCTCGACGAGGGCTGCAGCAAGGCGGTCGTCGAGGTGTTCTGCCGGCTGTATGAAAAGGGGCTGATCTACCGCGGCGAGCGGATGATCAACTGGTGCCCCAACTGCAAGACCTCCATCTCGGACGCCGAGGTCGATTATCAGGAGAAGGACGGCTTCTTCTGGCACATCCGCTACCCGCTCGCCGACGGCTCGGGCGGGCTGATCGTCGCCACCACCCGCCCCGAAACGATGCTCGGTGACACCGGCCTGGCCATCAATTCCCAGGATGAGGAGCGCATCGGCCTGGTCGGCAAAAAGGCGATCCTCCCGCTGGTCGGCCGCGAGATCCCGATCGTCGCCGACGACTATGTCGAGCTGGGCTTCGGCACCGGGGTGGTCAAGATGACCCCCGCCCACGACCCCAACGACTTCGAGGTCGGACAGCGGCAGGGGCTGGAGATCATCAACATCTTCAACGAGGACGGCACCATCAACGAAAACGGCGGCAAATATGCCGGGATGGACCGCTTCGCCTGCCGCAAGGCGATCGTCCGCGACCTCGAGGAGCAGGGCTATCTCGTCAAGGTCGAGCCGTACAGCCACAACGTCGGCTGCTGCCAGCGCTGCGGCACCGTCGTCGAACCGCGGCTCTCGACCCAGTGGTTCGTCAAGATGAAGCCGCTGGCCGAACCGGCCATCCGGGCGGTGCGGGAGAAGGAGACCCGCTTCGTCCCCGAGCGCTTCGACCAGACCTATTTCCACTTCATGGAGAATATCCGCGACTGGTGCATCTCCCGGCAGCTCTGGTGGGGCCATGAGATCCCCGCCTGGTACTGCGACGACTGCGGCGAGATCATCGTCGCCCGCGAAACCCCCGCCGTCTGCCCCAAGTGCGGCAGCCATCACCTGCACCGCGACCCCGATACGCTGGACACCTGGTTCTCCTCCGCGCTCTGGCCCTTCTCGACGCTCGGCTGGCCCGAAAAAACCCCCGAGCTCGACTACTTCTTCCCCACCGACGTGCTGGTCACCGGCTATGACATCATCTTCTTCTGGGTCGCCCGGATGATCTTTTCCTCGATCGAGCAGATGGGGCAGGTGCCGTTCCACGACGTGCTGATCCACGGCCTGGTGCGCGACGCCCAGGGACGCAAGATGTCCAAGAGCCTCGGCAACGGCATCGATCCGCTCGAGGAGATCGACAAATACGGCGCCGACGCGCTGCGCCTGACCCTCGCCACCGGCAACGCCCCCGGCAACGATATGCGCTATTCGGACGAGAAGGTCAAGGCGAGCCGCAACTTCTGCAACAAGATCTGGAACGCCGCCCGCTTCATCCTGATGAACCTCGGCGACGAGCCGGTCGAAAACGCGCTGCCGCAGCAGCTGACCGCCCCCGACCGCTGGGTGCTGCACGGCTACAACCGGCTGGTCCGGGAGGTCACCGAGAATATCGAGAAGTATGAGCTGGGCATCGCGGTGCAGAAGCTCTATGACTTCATCTGGGACGTCTTCTGCGACTGGTATATCGAGCTGGCCAAGCCCCGCCTCTCGGCCGGCGGCAGCGAGGCAAAAACCGCCCGGCAGGTGCTGGTCTATGTCCTGACCCGGACGCTCGCGCTGCTGCATCCGTTTATGCCGTTCATCACCGAGGAGATCTGGCAGACGCTGCCCCACGATGGGGAGAGCCTGATGATCGCCCCCTGGCCGCAGTATGACCCGGCGCTCGACTTTTCCCGCGAAGCCGCCGACTTCGAGATGGTCATGGACGCCATCAAGGCGATTCGGATGGCACGGGCCAATGCCAATGTCCCGCCGTCGCGCAAGGCGACCGTCTATCTCAAGAGCGAGCATGCCCAGCAGTTTATCGACGCTGCGCCGTTCATCGAGCGGCTCGCCTTCGCCTCATCGGTCGTGGCGGTCGACGAGGACTTCACCATCGAGCATGCGGTGCACGTCGTCACCGACGAGGCGCGGATCCTGCTGCCGATGGACGAACTGATCGACCGCGACAAGGAGCTCGCCCGCCTCAACAAGGAGCTGGCCTCCTGCGAACGGGAGATCGCCGCCGTCTCGGGCCGGCTGGCCAACGAGGGCTTTGTCTCCAAGGCGCCCGCCAAAGTCATCGAGGGGGAGCGCCAGAAGCTCGAAAAGGCCTCCGAACGGATGGCCAAGATCCGCGAAAGCCTCGCCGCGCTCGGCGGCTGACGCCCATATCCGGGGATCCGCAGGGGTCCCCGGTTTTTTGTCCCCGGGAACAGGAAAATCCTGTTTGCCCAGCAGCAAAAACGCCGGATTCCGGCACTAAAAAGAAAAAAGGCCCTCTGTGGGGAGAAAGGAGCATCGCCATGCCAACCCGATTGCTTTGTCTGCTCTGCTGCCTGCTGCTGCTCGCCTCCTGCGGGCAGGCGCAGGTCGTTTCTGACCCCTCCGGCGGAGAATCCTCCGG
>CASEBP010000017.1 GCA_949285275.1 uncultured Oscillospiraceae bacterium
CTCCATCTGAACTTTATCGAACACACGGCCCAACTGGTCAGCCTCGAGCGTTCGCTCGGCGTGCCGGTCGAGGGAGCGCCGGGGGACGAGGACTGGTTAACCCACGCTTTTGCCTACGGCGGTGCCGATGCCATGCTCCAAGCGGTCAACTGGCTTCTGGACCTCGAGGTCAAACGCTATGTCCGGGTCAATGTCGCTTCGGCTGCCGCCCTGATCGATGCGATTGGCGGCGTTGATATCGAGTTGACCGAAACCGAGGCAGTCGCCCTCAACGGTGAGATCTACACCAATTCGACCACTCAGAATCCAGTTGTACCGGGTTGGAACCATCTCAACGGATTTGACGCGATCGCCTATGCACGGCAACGGTTCATCGACAGTGACTTTGAGCGGATTCAGCGCCAGCGCAATGTCCTGCAGGCAGCGATCAACCAAACCAAATCCCTCAATCTGCTTCAGCTCGACGACCTGCTCGATACCGCCTTGCCGCTGATTGAAACCAATTTCAGCAAGGATGAGCTGATGGCGCTGCTCTACCGGGCGCCAGGTTTCCTGGGGGTACAGCTCGACCAGATGACGATGCCGCTGGACGGAATGTATGGGGTTAAACCGACGGTGGATGGCCGCACAATGCTGATGGCCGATCCTGAAGAAGCCCACCGGATTATCACCACATTCTTCAACGGCGAATTTGATCCCCAGTCCTATGTGGCTTCAGACGAAGTCCAGCGGCGGGTATGGCAGGCACAACAGCAAGCTTATGCAGCCTGGTACGCCTCTCAGGCGCCGGCCGTTGACAGTGGAAATCCACCCGCATCGCCCGATGCCGCAGCAGAAGCCGAGGCCGCAGCGGAAGCAGAAGCCCAGGCACAGGAACAAGCCCGGGCCGAAGCCTACCAGCGGGAGCTTGAACGAAGAGCCAACGCGAGCAGCGATTGACCCAGCGCCAGATCCCCGGTCCATTCTGTCCTCAATTGCAACAAAAGCCGACTAAAAAGCAGTGAGACAACAGATGCAGACGTAAAAGGGATTTTTTCCTGCGTGAACACCGTAAAATGCAGTTTCTGCCTCTTGTATCCTGGCTTTACATCCTGTATGATAGGGAAAGACAGATCAGCGTAAAATAAAACGGCTGTCTTGCCGTACAGGAGGTAATCCCCGTGAAAACAAAAAGCATCCCCCTCTGTATCATTCTGAGTTTTATCACCTGTGGTCTCTATTCCCTTTACTGGTTTGTTGTTATGACCGATGATGCCAACCACCTGTCTGAATCCTACAACCAGGTCTCGGGAATCACCGCCTTGCTTCTCACCATTGTTACCTGCAATCTTTACGGCATCTATTGGGCCTACAAAATGGGAGAAAAGCTTGACATCGCTTACTCTCAGCGCGGGCTTCCGACCCAGAACCAGGCAATTGTCTACCTGATTCTGGAGCTGTTCGTCCCGATCGTCGGATGGGCGCTGATGCAGAATTCGATCAATACGCTGATTTCCTCTCAGGGAAATACCCAGATGTAAAAGCAGCCATCTGCCTTTTGGCGTACAAACAAAAAACGCGGCGGACCAACTTGGTCCGCCGCGCTTTTTCTATCCATCCAGCCGTTCTATCCCTTCTGCGGTAACCCTTGCAAAGACCAGCGGCCGCACTGACGGCTGTCCAGGTCCGATGGCAACGGCTTGTTCCAGGTGGGCCCGCGCCTGGTCGAGTGACTCGGGACGATTCGTCAGCAAGGTGGCGATCGGCTCTCCGCATCTGACCCAATCACCCGGCTTTTTATGCAGCAGAATTCCCGCCGCCGGATCGATGGTACTCTCCTTTGTCTCCCTGCCCGCCCCAAGCATCATGGAAGCGACCCCGACAGCCTCGGTATCGACCGAAAGGAGATATCCCTCCTGCCCGGCGAGCCAATCGCAGTGATGCGATGCCTGGGGCAACCTGGCCGGATCATCGAGCACCGACCGGTCTCCCCCCTGCGCCTCCACCATCGCACACAGGCGATCCAAAGCCGCGCCTGAATCAAGCGCCCGGCGCACCGCGTCACGGCATTGTTGCAGGTCGGCCTCTCCCGCCAGATACACCATATTGGCCGCCAGCTCAACGGACAACCGGGCCAGGTCCTCCGGGCCGTTCCCCCGAAGGGTCTCGACAGCCTCCGCCACCTCAACGGCATTGCCAACCGCCCTACCCAGAGGACGATCCATATCTGTAACCAGCGCAACGGTACGCCGCCCGTTATGCTCACCGATCCGCACCATCGTCTGAGCGAGGCGAATCGAATCCTCCTGTGTCTTCATCAGCGC
>CASEBP010000018.1 GCA_949285275.1 uncultured Oscillospiraceae bacterium
GAACCTGCGGCATCCTGCTCCCAAAGCAGGCGCGCTACCAGCTGCGCTACACCCGGATATGAAGTTGCCCGGAGGATACTTTTTAAAGCAACCGCGCCTGCGCCAATTGCAGGCATGAGGTTCATTTCGGCCCATAAATTAAAGAATATTATACCGTATCCCCATCAAAAATGTCAATCGGTTTATCGCGGCCAAACCGGAGGACAAAATTTGTCCAAAGACCTATTGACTTCTTGAATTTCCTATGATATAGTATTTCTTGCTGTTAGTTACCTTAGCATGCTGGTGTAGCTCAGTCGGTAGAGCAGCTGATTTGTAATCAGCAGGTCGGGGGTTCAAATCCGTCCACCAGCTCCACCAGTTGAACAAGGTAGGAACATGGGAGTGTTCCCGAGTGGCCAAAGGGGGCAGACTGTAAATCTGTTGGCTTACGCCTACGGTGGTTCGAATCCACCCGCTCCCACCAAGAAAAGCCCGCCAGTTTTGGCGGGCTTTTTCGTTTTTCCCTATGCGCCAAACCGGCACAGAGCGATGGTGCTCTGTGCCGGTTTTTCAACGGTCCGGAGGATCAATAAAACGCTTCCTTCGCGTACTGGGTCAATTCTTCGCGGAAATCCGGATGCGCGATCGAAATCATCGCTTCTGCCCGCTCCCGCAGCGAGAGTCCAGACAGCTTGACGACGCCGTACTCGGTCGCGACATACTGAATGATGGTGCGAGGCGCCGAAACGGTGCTGCCGCCCGGAATAAACGGAACAATATTGGATTTGAGCGTTCCGTCCTTGGCTTTGCGGGCCGAATTGATGCAGATGAACCCCTTTCCACCCACCGAACGGTAGGCTCCCTCCAGGAAGTCCATCTGCCCGCCGATGCCGGACAGCTGACGGGTCCCCGCCGATTCAGCATTTTCCTGCCCCATCAGGTCGAGCTGCACACCGCCGTTGATGCTGATGACATTTTTCATCTGGCTGATCCGCTCGGGAGAATGGACATAATCCAGATCGCCCGGATGGAAAAGCCCGGGATTCTCTTCCAACCAATCATACAAATCCTGCGAACCCATCGCCAGGTTCCAGGTGCTCAACCCCTTGTCGATCTCCTTGCGGGCATTGGTCAGCTTGCCCGCGCGGTACATCGCCAGATAGGCATCACTGATCGTACCGGTGTGGCAACCCAGATCCTTCAGATCGGACTCGGCGAGCATCGATGCGACGGTAAAGGGAACTCCGCCCACACCCAGCGACAGAACCGCGCCGTCCGGAATCTCATTGACCACCAGCTTGGCGATCGCAATATCGGTAGGGCTGGGATCCTTATAGCTCCGCAGCGGAAGCGGCTCATGCTCCCCTTCCACGATGTAATCCGCTTCAGACAGATGCACCCGGTGAGAACCGTCCACTCCCTGCAGCCGCGGATAGTGCTCATTGATCTCGAACACGACGGTTCGGGCGTTTTCAAAGATGGTCCGCCAGGTGTAATTGGAAATTCCCAGACCGCAGTAGCCATTTTCATCCGGCCGGGAAACCGGTACAAATGCCACATCGGTGCGGATATGATAGCGGTACAGATCAGGAAGCAGCCGCAGCATCGTCGGCATGAACCGAACCAGTCCACGGCTTTGCAGCTTGCGCTCGTAGTCGCCGATATGCCAACTGTAATAGTGGAAGCTCTCCTGTTCCGGATCGCATTCAACCACTTCAATCCGGGGACGGATCACAAGCCCGCCGCGGATCTTGACGTCTTTGATCTTCCCCTTCTGCGCCGCCAGCGCCTTATCGAGCAGCTCCGGAAACCCTGCACCGAATCCGTAGTCGACCCAGTCACCTGAGCGCACAGCCTTCTCTACCGCCGCTTCGGGGGTCATGAATTTGCTTTTATACTCGTTTGGCATAGACGATACCCCTTCTCTGTTCTGATTTATTTCCATATTAGTACAAAAATTCAATCATGGCAAGCCAAATTTCGAAAAAGAATGTCAAGATAGAAAAACAGCGCGGCGAATTCGCCGCGCCTGCCTTCCTGCTGTCCGGATCATTCAAACATCGGCCCGGACAAATAGCGCTCCCCCGTATCGGGGAGAAACGCCACAATCCGCTTGCCCCGGTTTTCCTCCCGGCGGGCGAGCTGCGCCGCGGCAAAGACAGCGGCACCCGATGTCACCCCCACCAGAAGTCCCTCACAGGCCGCCAGCTCCCGCCCGGCCGCCAGTGCATCTGCATCGGACACCGGAATGATCTCATCGCAGATCTGCGGATCAAAGTTTTTGGGGACAAACCCCGCGCCGATCCCCTGCAGCTGATGTGGGCCGGGTTTCCCTCCCGAGAGGACCGCGCTGGAAGCGGGTTCTACCCCGACGACCTGTATCACCGGATTCTGCTCCTTGAGATACCGTCCGGTTCCGCTGAGGGTTCCGCCCGTTCCAACCCCTGCCACAAAAATGTCGATCATTCCATCGGTATCCCGCCAAATCTCCGGTCCGGTGGTTCGGTAGTGGGCCTGGGGATTGGCAGGATTTTCAAACTGACCGGGCATAAAGCTCCCCGGGATTTCCCGCAGGATCTCCTGCGCTTTTTCAATGGCACCCTGCATGCCACGGACCCCGTCGGTCAGCACCAGCTCAGCGCCATAAGCCGCCAGCAGCCGCCTGCGCTCGATGCTCATCGTCTCCGGCATGGTCAGAATGACGCGATAACCCTGTGCCGCTGCCACCATCGCCAACCCCACGCCGGTATTGCCGCTGGTCGGCTCCACGATGACCCCGCCGGGCGGGAGCAGCCCTTTGCTGCGGGCGTCCTCAATCAGCGCGAGCCCGACCCGGTCCTTCGCACTGCCACCGGGATTCATCGATTCCACCTTCCCGATCAGACAGGCCTCGATCCCATGCCTGCTTTCGTAACGGCTCAGCCGCATCAACGGGGTATTGCCCACCAGCTCGGTGACATCGGCCGCTATTCGTTGCATCACGCTTCCCTCCATTTCGGCTATTCTTTTTTATTATCCGGTAGCCGCTCGGTAAAGTCAATCCCTACCTGCAAAGCGGGCAGCAGGCGCATCCCCGCGCACCGGGGAAAACCTCTTCACTGCCGCGATTGACAACCGCACAGGACAAGGCTACAATAGGGGAAAAGATTTACTGTTGTCAGGAGGAATCGCAAAATGGCCGATCTCATTTCCCGCGAGCAGGCATGGGAACTTCTCACCACCTATAACAAAGAACCCTTTCACCTGCACCACGCTCTCGTACTCGAAGGGGTCATGCGCTATTTCGCCAATGAGCTGGGTTATGGCGACGAGGCGGAATTTTGGAGCCGTGCCGGTCTGCTCCATGATCTCGACTTCGAGCAATACCCCGAGGAGCACTGCGTACGGGAGCAGCAGATCATGCGGGACGCCGGCATTGACGAGAGGCTGATTCGTGCGGTGGCCTGTCACGGCTGGCCCCGCCACTGTGAATTCAAGCCGGAACACGAGATGGAAAAGGTCCTCTTTGCCGTGGATGAGCTGACCGGTCTGATCGGGGCGGCCGCGCTGATGCGCCCGTCCAAGAGCGTTCAGGACATGGAGACAAAATCGGTCAAGAAAAAGTTCAAGGACAAAAAATTTGCAGCCGGATGTTCCCGGGATGTGATTTCCCAGGGCGCCGAACTGCTCGGCTGGGAGCTCGACGATCTGATCGAGCGGACCATCCTGGCTATGCGGAGCTGCGAGGAGGCAGCAGCCGCCTATTGAATCCCGCTTCCGTAACAAAAGGCGCGCCGGAATTCCGGCGCGCCATTTCTTTTTCGGTTATCCTGCAAAGGTTTTGAGCAACCGAAGGATGTTATCCATTGTGAAGGACAGATTCTCCCGCGAATGGGTGCGGCTGATCGAAAAGTCCTGCGGCAGCCGGTTGATCGGGAAGATCGCCGAAACTCCCTGCCCATAGGCCGGTTCAATCCCTTCATCGGCGCCGCCTACCACGGCGACCACCGGTTTGTGCTGCTGTGCAGCCCGCCGGGCTACCCCGATGACCACCTTGCCGCGCAGGCTCTGGCCGTCGATCTTTCCCTCTCCGGTAAAGATCAGATCGGCATCCCGGATGATCCGATCAAATCCGACCGTATCGAGCACTGTCTCGATGCCCATCTGCAGCTTGGCACCAAAGAAGGCGATCATTCCGGCGCCCATTGCACCGGCCGCACCGCCGCCGGGGACCTTCGACAAATCCATCCCCAGATCCCGCCGGATCACCTCACAGAGATGAGCCACCCCGCGGTCAAGTGCCTTGACCATCGCGGGATCCGCTCCCTTCTGCGGACCGAAGACCGCCGATGCGCCGGAAGGCCCGTACATCGGATTGTCAATGTCACACATGGTAACCACTTCGATCCCGTCGAGGGCGGTACTGCGTCCGCTCATATCGATCCGGTCGATGTCGATCAGGGTTCCACCGGTGGGGATAAAGCTCTCCCCTGCCTTGTTGTAAAACCGGACACCAAATGCCGCCGCAGCGCCGCAGCCGCCGTCGTTGGTGGCACTTCCGCCCAGCCCGACGACCAGACGGGAAATTCCGCGCCCCGCCGCATCGAGGATCAGTTTCCCCACCCCATAGGTGGTGGTTTTACAGGGATTCCGGCGATTCTCTACCAGCGGAAGGCCCGCGCAGCCGGCCATTTCCACGACGGCCGTCCTCCCCTCGTCGATCAGGCCGTAAAATGCCTCCATCGGCTCAAAATAGGGATTTTCCACCGTCAGGAAGACCTTTTCGCCCCCCACCGCAGTCAGGAACGCATCGACGCTCCCCTCTCCGCCGTCGGCCACCGGGATGGATACCACGTCGCAGCCGGGAAAATGAAAGGCAATCCGTTCCTTCATCAGCGCACAGATATCGGTGGAGGAAAGGGTTCCTTTGAAGGAATCGGGAATCAGTACCGCTTTTTTCATCGTCATTCTCCTTCCGAGTGCAGTAACAGGGAACATCCCCGCTCTATCCGACAATCACCGAAACGCCATCCGGAATCGCCAGAATCTTCGAGTTCTTTTTCCCCTTTGCGGCAAGAATACCATCCGCCAGCGCCAGTGCCTCGGGCAGCGAATGAGCCGGGATCATGTGCAGCTCCCTGACCATCTCGTCGGGTGCATCCGACACAAAGATCACTGTGGAACGCATCAGCAGCCGCGCAAAGATCTGCGACTGCCACTGATCGACGATCGTTTCCTCCGCCGGCGTAGCGAGGAAGCCCGCCATCATCCTGTGGAGGTCCTTTTCCCGGTGGAAGGTTTCATAGAAGCTCTCTCCGCCGTGGCCATCCCCAGACTGGGCAAGCATGATGGTCACCCCGCCCTCATTGACGGTCGCCTCCGCCGCAGTCATCCCCTTGACCGCCTGGTAGATGTTCTGATCGAGCGGATAGCCCCCGTTGGTCGAGATTACAATGTCCGACCAGACCGGATGTACCCGGCAGTGCTGAAGCAAGAATTCCCGCCCGCGGATATGCGCTGCATCGGCGTCCCCCGCCACCGCAAAGATCGCCTCCTTGCGCTGGTTGATCACCACATTGCAGATGAATGCCAGCCGGGCGGCACGGGCGGCATAGAGCATATCGGTATGGATCGGATTTCCCTCCACCACACCGGTGCGGGCGTTGGGATGGTCGATAAAGGCGGCATTGTGGTTGTAAAGCACCGTCTTGCGCGAAGCGATCCCCGGCAGAACGCTTTTGCGTCCGCCCGAAAAGCCCGCGAAGAAGTGCGGCTCGATGAATCCCTCGGCGACCAGCAGGTCCGCCTCCGCAGCCAGCCGGTTGATCCGCAGTTCCCCGCCCGACGGAAGGGTACCGAGGCTGACCAGCATCGCTTCGTCATCGCAGTCGTGCAGCACGATCTGTTCCCGCTCGACGATCTCCGGTCCGAATTTATCGATCAGCTCCTGCCGGGTCGGTCCTCTGTGGCAGCCGGTAGCAATCAAAAAGGTGATCTGTGCGTCGGGATTTCCCCTGCGGATCTCCTCGAGGAGCAGCGGTGCAATCACCTTGGACGGAACCGGACGGGTGTGATCCGAGGCAAGAATGACTATCTTCTGCTTCCCGCTGGCCATCTCACACAGCCGCGGCGTACCGATTGGATGCTCCAGCGCCTCCCGCACCAGTTCCTGCTGGGATTTTCCGGGATCGTAATCGTGCATCTCCGACACCAGCTTCCCCGCATAGCGGTCGTCCGGGATCGCAAGTTTCAAGTAAGTCTTTCCATATGGGAATGTTACAACCGGCATATGGTGTGTTTCCCCCTTTTGCTGTTTGGGCGAGCATGGTTCCCCCGCCCCTTTGTTTATCAGTATAGCACAGGATGTTATGGTACGCCAGTCTGCAAGGCGAAAAGAAATCCGGCCCATCGGAAGAAAAATTTTGTGAACCGGCAGGAAAATCGCAAGATTTTGCCACCTGTTAGACGAAAGCCTCCAAAACGGGGCTTTGAAAGGGGGAAACAACATGAAGCGCAGCCTTTTTCTGCTGCTGACAGCCACGGTGTTGATCACCGCGATGGCAGTGCCCGCCGCGGCCGAATATGTCGCCTGTCTTTCCGACGGGGAGCATGCCATGAGCGACTGGGTCAAAATTGCAGAAAATGAGGATGGATCGGTCGTTTACGAGCGAGTTTGCAGCAAATGCGGTTACCGGCAGAAAGGCTTCGGGGGAAGCGATTCCTCCGCCGGCGTCGCCACCACCCGCGGTCTGCCATCTTCTGAAAATCTGGCCGTCACCACCTCACTGGATCAGCCGTCCCTGATCGCGCCCAATCCTTCCACTGGCGCTATCGCCTGATTTTTTCACATTTCTCCTTCTTTTTCATTTCGACAATATCGCCGGGCAGGCGGATTACCCCGTCCTGTCCGGCATATTGTTCTCTGTGAAAAGAAAATTGCTTCCTGTCTTTCCCATTCGCCGGTTTTGCGCTATAATAAGGACGGTTACCGCTGTTCATAAGGAGATGCCGCCATGCTGACCCTGCAATCGGTTTCCAAAACATATCCCGGTGCCGGCCAAATTTTGCGCGAGGTCAGCCTTCACCTTGATGCGGGCCAGGTTCTTTGTCTCGCAGGACAAAATGCCGAGGGAAAGACCACCCTGCTGGAGATTGCCGCCGGCCTGCGTCATCCCGACGCCGGGGAAATTCGCTGCACCGGACGGTATTCCCTCGTGCCGCAGCGTCCCGCCCTCTTTGCGGAACTGTCGGCCAGCGACCATCTCGCCCTATGGTACGCCGCTGCCGGCCGGCGTGACCGTCCCTTTTTCCCGGGCTCCCCGGAGGAATTGCTCGGATTGCGTGCTTTTTCCCACACCCGGGCAGGGCGCCTCTCGGGCGGAATGCGCCAGCGGCTGTCCATCGCGACGTCCCTCTGCTGCCGTCCCGACGTTCTGCTGCTCGACGAGCCGTTTTCGGCCCTTGATCCCGCCGGAATCAACACCCTGTTTTCTCTTCTGCAGCATTTTTCCGCCGCAGGCGGTGCCGTCCTCTTTTCCTGCCATGACCCGCGGCAGATCGCCGCACTGGCCCACGGCCTGCTTATCCTGCAAAACGGATCGCTGCAGGGACCGTTCCCCCTTGATCCTGCCCATCCGGATGAATCGGCCCGGAAGATCTTTGATCTGCTGCGGCCGGATCCTCCGTCGTCTACGTTCCCTACTCATTCTATTTAAAAAGGAGAACCGATCATGGAAACGAATGAAGAGATGATGCAGTCCCTCGAGCCAAAGCCCAACCGCAGCAAACTTCCGATCCTGGCCGCTGTCGCTGTTGTTGTGATTTGTGTCGCCGGGGTTGTCGGCTGGAACCTCACCCGCACTGACCCCAAAGCGACGGTCACCGAAGCGCTCACCACCACCTTTGAGCAGCCCCGCCAACGGGTTGAGGCCCTCGGAAAGCAGTATCCTGCCATCTCGGCGGCCGACTCCATCTCGTCGCTGGAATCTGCTTATCAGATCGACTATTCCTTCGGCTTTGCAGGGCTTGAAGGGATTCCCTATGCCAATATGATCAACGCCTTTCTGTCGGACAGCAGCCTGAACTTCTCGGTCGTCCAGGACCTGGCCGCCAAGAGCTCGGGAATGCAGATGTCGGCCAATCTGATGGGGCAGCCCTTCTTTGAGGGAAGCTATTTCCTCACGCCCGACCGGATGACCCTCTCCTCCCCCACGCTGCTGAAAACGGCTGTTTCGATCAATCCTGAGTCCTTTACCCAGGAATATCCGAACAGTGCGCTTGGAACGCTCTATCCCCTCGACGCTGAACAGCTGGAGATGATCGACACCCAGCTGGAACTCTACCGCACCCAGATGCAGATGATCGATCCGCAGATGGCGACCCGCCTGGAAGAGAATCTCAAGACGATCGGGCTCGGTCTGCTGGATCAGGCCACCTTCTCGGCCCTCGAGGAGAAAGGCCATTACCAGGTTACCCTGCCCGGCGATGCGGCGCGCAACGCCCTGATCGAAATGATCCAGCTGTGCGTCAACACCTGTTACTCCGAAGCGTTTCTCAATATGCCCGCTCAGTATGAGGGCGGTATGACGATGCAGGAACAGCTCGATGCGTCCTATGCGGCTATTCCCTCCCTTGAGATGACCGCCGATCTGACCATCGCCGATCGGATTATCACCGCGGCAACGATCACCCTCACCCATCCCGTTCAGGAGGGGGAGGAGGCTCCGTTTGAGACGATCCTGCTGACCTACGACAAGACCGATGAGGGCAACCACTCCTTTGACCTGTCCCTCTCGGGCGGCTCTTCCGACGGATTTAGCGCCGTACTGGACTTCCTCTCCGCGGAGGAAAACGACCGCTACATCGAGGCCATGTCGCTCAACGCCGCTCTCACCGACAGCGATCTGTTTGATCTGACCTGGGATTTTTCCACCGGAAAGGATGGATCGGTCAGCCACCAGGCGTCGTTCTTCCTTCCCTCGGCGGACTCGAGCTTTTCCTTTACCGCTGACGGAACGATCACCGGAAAGGACGGCGATTTCTCCGCCAACTTCCCCGCTGCGCGCTTTGCCTTCGCCTCCGGAGATTCCAGCGAAGAGATGGCGGTCCTGCTGGATATGGCGATAACGGTCGGCGCGCCTGTGCTCACGGCCGACCCCGCCGCGCAGGATCTGCTCGCCCTGAGCGAAGAGGAGATCGCCGCCATCTCCCAGGAGATTTCCGGCAATGTCAGCGCCCTGCAAAATCAGATTTACAGCCTGCTGTTGAGCTGAGTTCCGCTCGCTTTTAGAAAGGAGAAGGAAGGATGCGCCTTGTTTTTACCGGCCTTTGGATTGGCCTTCGCAAGAGCGCGGCGCCGTTCCTTCTCCTTTTTTGCGCGCTGGGGGCGGTCCTGTGGATCGTCCCCACGGTCGTCCTGCGGCAGGACGATCTCCAGCCAGTGCAGATCGCCGTCGTCGATGAAGCGCCCGGAGAATTTTCGGACCTCCTCCTCTCGTTGGCCCGCAGCCAGGCGAAGGGCATCGCAGAAATCACCGCACTTTCGCCGCAGGATCCGTCCGATGGTTTTGCCGCCGTCCTGGTGCTCCCGGAAGGGTTCTGGCAAAGCGTGATGCAGGGCGGCTCCTGCACACCGGTTCTGCGGGTCTCCGCTTCCTCCCCGCTGGAAGGACTCTGGACCGTTGCGCTCGCCCGCTCGGCTGCCCGATCGATCGAAACGGCTCAGCGGCAGATCAGCGGCGCGATCGCACCGCTGCAGCAGGCTGGCCTCACAGGGGAAGCGCTGCAGCGCGCGATTTTGCAACTCGATATGTCGCTGCTTGACCGCTATCTCGCCCCAAACAGCCACAGTGAAACGGTTCGGCTCTCTGCCACCGGTGCGCTGACCCTGCCCGAATATCTGCTCTGCAGCGGAATTTCGGCGCTGGCCTTCGGTGCCATCTTCCTGCTGTGGGAGGGCGTCTCGGCACTGCGCGGATTTTCGCTCCTGTCCCGCCGCACACAGCCCTTCGCCTCGGCGCTGCTGCTGTCTGGGATCCTGTCGGCGGCGCTCTGGCTTCCCGTCGCCGCGCTGCTGGCCGGCGGAAGGCCCCGCTTGCCTGCGCTGCTGCAGCTATGGCTGCTTTATACCGCTGCGCTGCTGCTGCTCACTTCGCTGCCATCCCGCGGGTGTTGCGCCGCCGCATCGGTTTCTCTCGTCCTCGGCCAGGCACTGTTCGGCGGAGGCCTCTTTCCGGAGGCACTGCTTCCTTCCGCACTGGCCCGCGTCGCCGGATGGTTTCCGCTTTCGCTGGGGCGCCGTGCGCTGGCCGCCGCCTGTTTTGCGGGGGAAGCCCCATCCACAGCCATTTGCCTGCTGCTGGCCGGAAGCTGCCTTCTGCTCACGGTGATCCTCTGGTTTGGCCCCCGAAAGGAGGGATCCCCGTGAACCGGCTGCTCTTTCTGCTGCATTGTCTTCTGCTCTGCGGCAAGCGTCAGCTGCGTCTGACGGCCTTTCGGGCGCAGGCGATTGCCTTTGTGGCGCTGACGGCGGGATTCCTTTGGCTCTGTCCCCAGCCTCAGGGAAGCGGCCTGACCATCGGCATACTCTTTGATCCACAGGACGCTGCCCTTTCCGCTGCCTTTGCCCCACTCGAGCAGGAGGAGGGCATCTCCTTTCGCTTCTACCGTCCGGGTGAGGAGGATCAGCTGCACCGCGATCTGTTGACCCAGATTCTGCACTGCGGCTATCTCATCGATCCCGCTGCCGATCCGCCGGTCACAATCTATGAGACCGACGGCTCCTACCTTCGTCCGGTGGCCGATCAGCTGGTTTTCGCTGCCCTCTTTGAAACCGAGGCCCCCCTGGTTACCGCCGAACTACTCGCTGCGTCGGGCGCCGATCCCGCCCTCTTTTCCCCTGGGGAGGCCGGTTCGATTCAACCAGAGGTGCTGCAACAGGGGCTTGCCGATCCGGCCGATGGCCTGCTGGATCTGCGTCCGCTCTTTTCAGCGGTCCTGTGTTCGCTGCTGCTTTTCTTCGGGTGGTTCGGCGGGCTCTTTTCCCCGGCGGATACCGGCGTCTTCTCCCTGCTGGAGCGTTCCTGCCCCGGTGCCGGGCGGATCGCCCGCCTCGCCGATGCCCTTGCCTGTACGCTGTTGCTGGGACTGGAGCTCGCCCTGCTGCTTGTCATCTCTCCTTCCCTGCGCGGCCTGCTCTCCCCTGCCGCATTTGTTTTGCTGACGGCGGCCGCCGCCGCTCTGCATCGGACTGCTGCTGCGCTGGCGTCCCGGTTTCCCCGCGGAGTCCTTCCGGCACTGCTGATCGGTCTGCTGTGGACTTTGGTGTCGGTCTGTTTTTCAGGCGCACTAATCGACCCCACTTCCCTCCCATCTGCCGGGATACTGCGGTTTCTGTCCCCTGCCTGGCTATTGTCCCGGCTGGGCTGATCTATCCTCACATCAAGGGAGTCCTGAACGATGTGGCTCATCCTCGCCATCGCCTCTTCCATCTTTGCCGCCTTGACCTCCATCCTTGCCAAGATAGGGCTTTCCGGCATCAATTCCACACTTGCCACTGCAATCCGCACCACGGTGGTGCTGGCCATGTCCTGGGGCATGGTGCTGTTGAGCGGCGCCGGCCGGTCGGGCGCACTGACCGCTATCAGCAGAAGGAGCTGGCTCTTTCTCATCCTATCCGGTCTGGCAACGGGCGCTTCGTGGCTGTGTTATTACCGTGCGATACAGATTGGCACAGTCTCCCGTGTCGCTGCGGTGGACAAGCTGAGCATTGTTATCACCGTTCTGCTCGCCGCCGTTCTGCTGGGCGAGCCGCTTTCTCTGAAACCGGCACTGGGTTGCCTGCTCATCGCAGGCGGCACCCTGCTGATGGTCCTCTGATCCAGCCAAACAAAAAAGCCCGGAAGCCATATGGCTTCCGGGCTTTCTGTTTTCCTCACAGATTCAGCGAGAAATTGACGATCAACGCAGCAAAGACGATCGAAACGGTCGAGAGCAGCTTGATCAGAATGTTGATCGACGGACCGGAGGTATCCTTGAAAGGATCGCCCACCGTATCGCCAACCACAGCGGCCTTGTGGTTGTCCGAGCCCTTTCCGCCGAGGTGGCCCGACTCGATATACTTCTTGGCATTGTCCCAGGCGCCGCCCGAGTTGGACATCATGATCGCCAGGATAAAGCCCGAGGCAGTCGCGCCCATCAGCATACCGGTCACCCCGTTAACGCCGAGAGTGAAGCCAATGACCAGCGGCACGATAATCGCCATCAGCGAGGGGGCAAGGATTTCCTGCTGGGCGCTCTTGGTACAGAGATCGACGCAGGTGTGGTAATCCGGCTCGGCAGTGCCTTCCATCAGGCCCTTGATCTCCTTGAACTGCCGGCGCACCTCGGTCACGATGCTCATTGCAGCCTTACCGACCGAGGACATCGTCATCGCAGCAAAGACAAACGGCAGCGCCGCTCCGACAAAGAGGCCGACCAGAACCGACGGGTTGGTAATCGACAGGTCGAGGACAAGATCCGGCTTCAGTGCGCGGCACTGATCGACATAGGCCGCAACCAGCGCAAGGGCGGTCAGGGCAGCCGAACCAATGGCAAAGCCCTTGCCGGTGGCAGCGGTGGTATTTCCGAGCGAATCGAGGGCATCGGTGCGGTCACGGACACTCTCATCCATGCCGGACATCTCGGCAATTCCGCCGGCATTATCAGCGACCGGTCCGTAGGCGTCGGTCGCAAGGGTGATTCCGAGGGTGGAAAGCATACCGACCGCAGACAGACCAATGCCAAACAGGCCCTTGGCAAAGCTGGTGGTGTCATTGGTGACGCCGCCCGACACAACGAAACTGACCATAACGGCAATACCGATGATGACAACCGGGATCGCGGTAGACATCATGCCCAGCGAAAGACCGCTGATGATGATGGTGGCCGAACCGGTCTCGGACGCCTCGGCAAGCTTCTGGGTGGGCTTATAGGTATCGGAGGTGTAATACTCGGTGAAGTAACCGATCAGGTTTCCAGCGAGCAGTCCGACAAGGATCGCAACAAAGAGCCCGATCTGCTCTCCGCCAAAGGCATACTGGATCAAGAAGTAAGATGCGACAGCAACCAGGGCGCTCGCAATATAGGTACCCTTCCGCAGCGATCCGAGCAAGCTTCTCTGGCTGGCCTCCTCGCCGGTCTTGACAAAGAAGGAACCGATGATCGAGGCAAAAATGCCGATCGCCGACAGCGCCATCGGGACCGCCATACCGACCATGCCAAAGCCGGCCGAAACCGCCAGTGCCGAAGCGGAAAGCCGGGCGCCAGCATAGGATTCGTAGAGGTCAGCGCCCATACCGGCAACGTCACCGACATTATCACCGACGTTATCAGCAATTACAGCGGGGTTGCGGGGGTCATCCTCCGGGATTCCCGCCTCCACCTTGCCGACAAGGTCGGCGCCGACGTCAGCCGCCTTGGTGAAGATGCCGCCGCCCACTCGGGCAAACAGCGCCATCATCGAGGCGCCCATGCCGAAGGTGAGCATCAGCGCAGCAATCTTGGTGGCCTGCTCCGCCTCGGGAAGATCGGCATAGACCACATATTTCAGGAAGTAGAACCAAAGGCTGGTGTCAAGCAGGCCGAGGCCGACCACCGTGAATCCCATAACCGAACCGGCGGAAAACGCAACCTTCAGCCCGCTGTTGAGGCTGTGGCTCGCAGCAAAAGCGGTCCGGGCATTGGAGGAGGTGGCGATCTTCATACCGATATAGCCCGACAGAGCCGAGAAGAATCCACCGGTCACGAAGGCAAACGGGACAAAGATTTCCATCTGTCCCATGAAGCTCAGGACGATCATCGCCACAAAGACGACCGCGAAAAATTTCGCGACGCCCGAGTACTGCCGCTTGAGGTAAGCATTCGCTCCCTGGCGGATCGCCGCGGCGATCTTCTGCATCAGTTCGTTGCCCTCACTCTCACGGAGCACCTGTTTCGCGCGGTAATAGGCGAACAGCAGCGCTGCCGCTGCACCGACTGGCATAAGAAGGATGAGATCCATCGTTTTACACTCCTTGTTTCTTCCTTTTCTTTCCTGGCCTTGGATTGCTATGATTTCAACCCAATAAATATAACGTTAGTTTATTGGGTTAGGAACCGCTTTGTCAAGACATCTGTGAAAATCAGCGCAGCACACGGACAAAAAATTGATTTTTCCGCCGCACAACTACGATTTATACGCTGCTCTGGGGAATCAGCCCGGACCGGTAGGCATCAAGCAGCAGGGTCAGCGTTTTGATCTGCCCCCGCAGCTGTGCGCCGATATCGGTGTCCGAGACGAGCCGGCGCCGGGTGGAAACCTCAAAAATATTGGAGGTGGAGAGGATATCAGTATTGAGTTTGACCGCATCGGCGATCCCGGTAAAGGGGCCGTGGGAAACCAGCCGCATCCCATAGGAATTGTAGATCAGCGTATAGCCTGCGATGCCGGTCGTCTTCTGATAAGCCTTGCAGAACCCGCCGTCGATGGTCAGCACCCGGCCTCCGCATTTGATTGGGCTCTCCCCATCCTTGGACTTGACCGGGATGTGTCCGTTAATGATATGGCCCTGGTCCGGCTCCAGGCCAAATTCCTCAAGGATCCGCGCCACCGTCTCGGGGTTGTCATAATGGCGGTAGTAGGGATTTTTCGGCTCCTCATGGGCGCTCTTATCCTCAATGAGCATCCGTTCAAAGGTGGTCATCCGCAGCCGCCCGAAGATGGGGGAATTCTTTCCGCACCAGAGCCACCACATGAAGTCTTCGCCGTCCTTCTTCTCCCGGGAGCCGCGCGGAGCAAAATACCCGGAGCGGACCTTGCGCTCGCAGAAGTCAAACAGCCGTTTCCCCCACAGCCGCTGGCCGTCAAATTCGAACCGTTCGAAGGAGCCGTCCTTGGTCAGCGGGACGCACCCGTGGAACATCAGGTTCTGATTATAGCGGCGGTAGAACGCCCCTTTGTCAAGCAGAAAACGCACATGGCTCTGCAGCTTGTCGCTGCGAAGGAAGGACGCCCGGATTGAGCGCATCAGATCCTTTTCCTCATCGGTCAGTTCATAGGGGTTCTCCGGATCGATGGTCGGGAAATCCCGGTCCCGAAGCGGATAGACCTTTCCCTGGATCGTCACGGTACCGTCCCGGAAATTGATCTTGTCGAGCATCATCCGGTCGTCCATGTCATACTCGGGATGACGGGCGATGATCTGGCCTTCGAGCTTGAGCTGCATGATCGCCGCTGCCTTGCGGAGCTTGGCAACCAGCTCGACATCGTTGAGGCCGATTTTGTCCTGCTCGAGCACCTTGGGCTTGAAGGCCATCGAATCGCCGTAGGTCTTCTCCGCGAAGGTGGTCAGCGCACGCAGGCTGATTCCGTACCCGTTCTCCAGGGTGTCGACGTTGGCGTAGGACAATGAGACGTTGAGCACGTTGGCGATACAGGCCTCATTGCCCGCCGCAGCCGCCATCCAGAGCATATCATGGTTGCCCCAGACAAAATCGACCGCATGGTGGGACCGGAGCAGCTCGATGATATCCTCCGCGCCGGGTCCCCGGTCAAAGATGTCCCCAAGGATATGCAGCTGATCGACCGCCAGGCGCTTGATCAGGCCGGACAGCGCGGTGATAAAGGCATCGGCCCGGCCAACATCGACAATGGTCGAAAAAATCCTCCGATAATAGGACTCCTTGTTCTTCTCATGGTCGGCGTGCAGCAGCTCGTCGATGATGTAGGAAAAGTCGGGTGGGAGCGCCTTGCGGACCTTCGACCGGGTATACTTGGAGGCAACCACCCGGCAGATCTCGATCAGCCGCACCAGCGTCTCGTGGTACCATGCCGTGAGATCATCCGCGTGTTCGGCCCGCAGCGGGCCCAGCTTATGATGCGGATAGTAGATCAGCGTCGCAAGCTTGGACCGTTCCTCCTCCGACACGGTATCAGCATAGAGCAGGTCGATCTTTTCCCGAATTACCCCCGAGGCGTTGTTGAGAATATGGGCCACCGCCTCATATTCGCCGTGCAGATCACTGATGAAATGCTCGGTTCCCTTGGGCAGATCGAGGATCGCCTCCAGGTTGATGATTTCGGTGCAGACCGATTGTATACTGGGAAACTGTTTGGCAAGAAGGCGCAGAAAATCAAGGGTTTCCTCGGTAGTGAGGTTGTTTTGTGTCAACATCGCGTTCCTCCTGTCACTCTGATCTGATCGGTGTCAAAAGGCGGAAAAGACAAAAAGAGTCCCCGGTATCCGGGACTCTCAGGGGATGCAGAAGTCAATTTCATTATAGCACATATTCTTCCATGAGAAAGAAAAAATTTGCCGGCCGCACAAAATTGTCGTGTCGTCCAAACCGCCGCATCTAAAATGCCTTTCCTTTATCGGTTTTGCCCATCAACCGGCCGGGCGCCGGAACTGCTTTCCGTTCCGACGCCCTCCAAACCAATGGCCGCAGACCGCAGCCGTTCAATAACTCAGCAACAGCCCCTGATCTCCGGCATAAAAGGAGGTCAGGCAGGCACATTCGAGCACCGTGAAATCGGTGATCCCATAGGTCTCCCGGATTAATCCGCTCAGAGAAGCGGCCCCATCAGGATTGCCGCAGTGGGTAATAACCACTGGTGTCTTGGCAGAAATCGGCTTGATCTTTTCCATCAGCGCCACCATCCGCTCGATTGCACGTTTCTCTCCCCGCGGCTTTTCCAGGACCTGGATGGTCCCGTTGCTGTTGCGGGCAACGGCACGGATGTTGAGCGCCGACGCCAGCAAGCCGGTGACCGGACTCATTCGTCCGTTTTTAATCAGCGCATCAAAGGTCGCAAGGGAAAAGAGGATAATCATCGTGTCGCGGTACCGCTCAATCTGCTCGACGATCTCCTCAAAGGAGAGGCCCTGTTCGATCAGCTCCCGCAGGCGGCGCAGAATCAGCACCATCGAACCGGCGGTCGAAAGACTGTCCACCACATGAATGTGGTGATCAGGCGCCTCGTCGTGAACCAGCTGCATTGCCTGCAGCGCGGCATTGTAGGTTCCGCTCAGATGGCTGGAGATCGTGACAACAAAGCTGTTCTTCGCCTGGCGCAGCTGCGCCGCAAAGTCGGCCGGGCTGGGACAGGCCGTGGAAGAAGGGCCCTTTGATTCCCGCACCGCCCGCAGCATGTCGCGGGGATCCGTCTCCGGCAGGTCGATGAATTCCCGGCCGTCGACCAAAATCTTTAACGGCACCGTGGCAAAATAGAGGTCGCCCGCATCAAAAAGCGTATCATTGAGATCACAGGAGCTGTCTGCAATCAGGCCCCATTCTTTCATCAAATCCCTCCCGGGTTGTGTTTGGTTCCGATCCGTCTGCAGCGCCGGCGGATATCGGTTTCATCATACCCTACCGAGCCGAAAATTGCAAGAAAAATACCAGGAAGTGGGGGATCCGGCCGAAATTCCTGTGTTTCAATCCTCCCGGGTGGTCAGCAGCCGGTATATCTCTCCCTTACGCAGTCCCGTCTCTGCCGCCGCCTGCCGCGCCGCCGCCGAAGGACTCATCCCCTCTGCCATCAGATGGCGAGCCAGCTTTGCGGCCTGTTCCGGGTCGCACGGGGCCGAGGACGGGGCCGAAGTCCCCTCCACAATCAGGACAAACTCGCCCCGGGGCTCGACGGTGTCATATCGCTCACAGGCCTCCTGCAGGGTAATCCGAAGCATCTCCTCGTGCAGCTTGGTCAGCTCCCGGCCGAGCGCGATCCGACGCTGTCCGCCGAACGCGGCGCACAGGTCGTCCAGCGTGGCACGCAGCTTGTGCGGCGCTTCATAGAAGATCATCGTTCGCCGCTCCGCCGTCAGCTCGGAAAGCCGTGACCGGCGCTCCTGCCGGTCGACCGGAAGAAACCCTTCAAAGCAGAACCGTACCGAAGGCAGCCCGGACAGGGCCAGCGCCGTTAGCGCCGCCGTGGGCCCCGGCGCTGAAAGAACCAAAATCCCCGCCTCGGCACAGAGCCGCACCAAATCCTCCCCAGGATCGGAAATCGCCGGCATCCCCGCATCGGTGACCAGCGCACAGTCCTCCCCGGCAAGAATCCGGGCAACGATCTGCGGTCCCCGCTCGCGCATGTTATGCTGATGGTAGCTGACCATCGGCTTACTGATTCCGAAATGGCTGAGCAGCTTGCGGGTGACCCGAGTATCCTCAGCGGCAATGAAGCTGCACTGCTCCAGCACAGCGGCCGCCCGCGGTGAAAAATCCCCCAGATTCCCGATCGGCGTACCGACCAGATACAGTGTGCCCATCCTTGCTATTCCTCCATCCGATAGATTGCGCGATACTCCTCACCCGGCTCCCCGTCCGGTCCCAAAAGGACCAATGCGGGCAGCCAATTGAGCTGTTTTCCGCCGCCCAGCACCGCCTCAACCAGCAACAGTTCCGGCGGTTCCCCCGCCCGGGTGCAAACCGGCCGAAGCCGTTTGGGCTCGAGCCGTACCGCCCGCATCGCCTCAAAGAGATCCGGCAGTCGCTGCGGCTTCCAGCAACAGCAGAACCGCCCCCTAAATCGCAGCAACCGCGCTGCAGCCGCTGTCACTTCGCCGATGGTAGCTGTTGCCTCCTGCCGGGCGGCCCGTCGGGCCGGATCCTCTGGCTCAATTCCTTCTCCACAGGCAAAATAAGGCGGATTGCAGATGACCAGATCAAAGCCCCCCGCCGGCAGATCGGGCTCTTTCGCCAGGCAGCGCAGATCGGCCCGAAGCGCCGTTATCCGTCCGGCCAGGCCGTTCTCGCTGACGCCGCGCCCAAGCAGCCCGAAGGCTTCGCCGTCCAGCTCCACACAGACGACCCGGGCAGGCGCAGGCTCCCCCTCGGCAAACCACAGCAGCGTCGCCGCGCCGCAGCCCGCACCCAGCTCAACGCAGCGGTCCTGCGCCCGGGGCTGCGCGAAGCGGGAAAGCAGCACCGTATCGGTGCCAAAGCGGTGGCGCCTCGAAAGAAAAACCGAGATGCCTGCCGCGAGAATCATGCGCTGCGGCTCATCGCTCCACCCGCCGCTGGGCCGGTCGTTCATCCTGCTTCCTCCATCCTTTTTCCGAAACTACAAAAAGGAAGCCGCTGCAGACGACCGGGTCGAATACAGCGGCTCCCTTTTTTGTTTTCCAGTCTTGATCAGGCCTGAGCCGGAGCGCCGACAGGGCAGGTGCCCGCGCAGGCGCCGCAGTCGATGCAGAGATCGGGGTTGATCTGGTACTGGCCGTCAGCCTCGCTGATCGCGCCGACAGGACATTCGCTCTGGCAAGCGCCGCAGCTGATGCAAGCGGAAGAAATATGATATGCCATTGGAAATACACCTCCTTTGATTTTCACCGCTATCATATCATATCTTCGGGAAAAATCAAAGGGCTTTTGAAAAAAATCATCAAAAGAAAAGTCAGGAAGGCGTTCCAGTCTCTCCACCCTGCGGCGGGGAACTGACAGGAGCGGTGTTCTCTCCTTCAATCGGCCGCTTGCCGCCCGAACGGCCGCGTCCCCCTCTGCGGCGGCGCGGACGGGAACGTTTGACGGGCTCTCCCCCTGCCTGCGGCGCATCCTCCGCTGCGTCCAGGGCTTCCGGCTGCTGGGACTCCTCGGGCTTCACGCCGTGGGGCTGCTGAACGGCACCGTCTGCCGGTTTTGCACTGCGCGGAGTGCGCGCCGGACGGTCTCCGGCCGTCTTGCGCTCGGCCTTCTGTGCCGGCTGCGCTCCGCCCTCCTCCGCCGGCCGGGATGTACTGCGGGGATCGTCCCGCAGCGACGTAATCTCCCGCCGGGAGAAACTCTTGAAGACAAATCCCTCCCCCGACTCGATCTTGACCTTGAGTGCGCCGGTCAGGAGGTTGGTGATTTCACAGACCACCCCATTTCCCTCGGGGGTGGAGACCGGGGTTCCAACCCGCGGAGTACTGCGAAGCAGATCCTCATAGGCGTGCTGTTCATACTTCAGGCAGCACATCAGCCGCCCACAGCTGCCGGAAATCTTGGCCGGATTCAGCGAAAGCCCCTGTTCCTTTGCCATCTTGATCGAAACCGGCTGGAATTCTCCGAGGAAACTCGTGCAGCAGAACTCCCGCCCGCAGATCCCGAGTCCGCCGAGCATCTTGGCCTCGTCACGCACCCCAATCTGGCGCAGCTCGATCCGGGTGCGGAAAACCCCCGCCAGATCTTTGACCAGGTCGCGGAAATCCACCCGTCCATCGGCGGTAAAGTAGAAGAGGATCTTGCTGTTGTCGAAGGTATATTCGACGTCGACCAGCTTCATATCCATCTTGTGTTCCAGGATCTTGCGCTGGCAGATTTCAAACGCACTCGCTTCGCGGCGGCGGTTCTCCTCCATCTGCGCGATATCCCGGGCATTCGCGATCCGCACCAGCTTCTTAAGCGGCCGGACGATCTGCTCCTCTGCTACTTCGTGGTTGGAGGCCGCGACCAGACCGCATTCGATGCCGCGGGCCGTCTCAACGATGACCGCCTGATCGGCCGTGACGGCAATCCCACAGGGATCAAAGTAGTAAACCTTCCCCCCGTCTTTGAACTTAACTCCGATTACCTCTGCCATGACAATACCCTTTCCGTACGCCGGGCACGGCGTGATTTGATCCGGCCGCCCACGCGGTCCGGAAACAGCAATCTATTCTCTGCGGCGGCCGGATGAATGAGCCGCCGTCTGCACCAGACGGCCGGCCGCCACCGCCGAAAGCAGCGCGAGCCCGACGTTTTGCCCGGCGCGAAACTGCATTTCTTCTATTATAGCAACAATTTCCCCACACTGCAATGCGGAAAGCTCACCTGCCCCGAGCGCGGCAATGGCGCGGCAGCGAAACACTTCGAGCAACCTCGCCAGGCCCTCCCGATCCCGCTCATACCCCGCAAAGATCCGCATCAACTCGTAGCGCTGGCAATGAACGGTATACTCCAGCAGCGACGCCCCATCCCGCTCGATCTGCTGGGCAACCGGGTCAGAAAGGGAAGCCAGCGCCTGTCCCACCGTCTCAAAGCCCTCCGCCAGCCGGGAGAGCAGCTGCGGATCCTCCCCGGGACGCAGCACCTGCAGCGCCGAAAGCCGTTCCGGCGCCGGAAGCTCCCGCAGCGGAAGTATCGTCGCCCGGGACCGCACCGTTTCCAGCAGTGAACCGGCTGATGGGACGGTAAAGAGAAAATAAGCGGCGGCTGGAGGTTCCTCAATCAGCTTGAGCAGGGCGTTCTGGGCGGCGACGGTCATCCGCTGCGCCTCGGGAATCAGAAAAACCCGCCGTTCAGCCTCATGCGGGGCAATCCAGGCGTTCTCCCGGACCTGGCGCACCGCATCGACCCCAATCGACTGCTTTTTCCCTTCGGGCAGAACTTCGGTCAGATCGGGGTGAATACCCTTGTTCATCTTATGGCAGGAAGGACAACTGCCACAGGGGGTTTGCCGGGAATCGCCCGGCCTGCGGCAGAGCAGCATCGCCGCCGCCTCCCGGGCCAGCGTCCGTTTGCCGCTGCCCGGCGCCCCCTCAATCACCAGCGTATGCGGAAAACGCCCGCCGTCCCAAAGGGCGGCGAGCGTCCGGTATGCCTCCTGCATTTCCAGCAGCGTCCTGTTCAATCCGCAGTCCTCCCGCCGGATCAGAGCTTCTCAAACCGCTCGACGTTGGTGACAAAGATGGTCGCGCCGCCCACCTGGACTTCCACCGGGAAGGCGCTGTACATTCCCACCCCGTACGACGCAGAGGAAGGAACCAGCTGGGTGCGTTTCTTGGAGTGCTTCCCGATGAGTTCGATCGCCTCATCGACCTTTTCATCATCGGTTCCGCAGAGGAAGGTCGTGTTTCCGGCCAGCAGGAAACCGCCGGTCGTCGCCAGACGGGTTACCTGAAAGCGCGCCTTGGTCAGCGCCGACTGAACCCGGTTGGCGTCGTCGTTGGATACAATCGCAAAGATCAGCTTCATCGAATGCCACCTCCGTCAGTTTGAATCCAGCGCCCTATGCAATGCACAGGGACTGCTGTTTCTGTCTTTATTTTACCACATCGCCTGCCAAACCGCCACCTCTTTTTTTGCCCGGGCGAAAAATCTCGGACGCTCAGTGGCCGCGCCGGTTTTTCCAGTGGCGGATCCGGTCGTTGAGGGCGATCGCCGTGTCAACCATAGCGGCCCGCAATGGACGGTAGACGCAGTCAAATTCCCCCGCCAGCTCATCAAGCTGTCCGTTAAAGCCCTTCTTGAAGCGGTACAGGCCGTACATGGGATTGTTCTCGGGGTTGAGATTGCCCGACACCCCCTGAAAATCATAGACGCTGCACCCCGTTTCCAGCGCCCAGCGGATCATCTCCCACTGCATCAGATAGTTGGGCATATGATTGCGGCACTCGTTATCCGACGCCCCGTAGACATAGCAGGTCTTGTTGCCGAAGTTGGTGGTAATCGCGCCGGAAATCGCCCGTCCTTCGTAAAAGCCCATATAGAGCCGCGCATGCTCCCCCAGGGCCGACAAAAACCGCTCAAAATACGCCCTGGGACGGATGGCAAAGCCATCCCGTTCCCCGGTCAGCGTCATCAGCCGCATGAATTCATCGAGGTACTCGGTGCCGACCGGCCGCACTTCCACCCCGTCGCGAACCGCGATCTTCAAATTGCGCCGGGTCTGCTGGGTGAGGTTCATTCGCAGTTCCTCTTCCCCACGTCCCTGCAGATAGAGCCGGTAGTTGAACCGCGCCTGGATCGTCTCGAATCCCTCCGGCCCGTAAAAGCGGCGAAAGCCCAGCTCCCGGGCGATGGCGAGAAATTCCTCATCCGAGGCCGGAACATCCGGATCCATTTTGAAGGTATGGGCATGATACCGCCGGGCCAGCTCGTCAACTCCCGACTTCAGGCAGCGCAGCACCTGCCGGTCGTGCAGATCACAGACCGGCCCGCGCGGCGCATAGAGAAAACAGGTGCCGATCAGCGGGATCTTCTGGATCAGCACCGAAACCGAGCCGATAATCTCCCCTGCATCATTCCGGCAGGCAACCGCCTCAAAGCCCCAGTTGGATTTGACCTTCCGCCAGGTACTGCACTGGGTAAAGCTGCTCTGCGGATGGGAGGCGACAAACCGGTCGAGCTCGTCATATTGAGAAGGGGTTAAAATTTCCGCGTTCATGGAACAGATCCTCCATCCTGTTTGGGAGGGCGGGTTTCCCGCCGCATTTCCGTTTATTATGGCATATTTTTTCACAAAAGGGAAGGGGAAATCGCCCTTTCACAGGACAGGAGCCGTTAAGTGTGCTATAATAGCGGCAGAAACGGCCCTGCGTCCGGCACGCCGCACACCGGACGAGTGACGGGGCCACACGGCCCAGAAAGGAGCGATCGGAAGATGAGTGAACCGGCACACGGCATTTCCCCTGAACAAACCGAACAGGATACACCGAAGAAAAAGCGAGGAATCGTGTTTCTGCTGCGAATCATCGCTGTCATCGCCGCACTGCTCGCTGTGGCGGGCCTTGCCATCCCGCAGCTGCGAAAGAGCAGCGCCCTCGGCGCGGTCGGCGAACGGGTTCTCGCGGAGATGACCCCCTTTTCGGTGGCTGTCTCCTATTACTCCGGTGAAGATCTCTCCCGGCTCTCCCAGAAGCAGGATCCCACCGATGCGGGTTACCGGAAGATGGCGCAGCTGTTCGAACAGATCCGGATCCTGCAGGGATACGACCGGCTCTACCTGCTCTGCCGGGACGGGGAGCGGCAGCTGTTCTATCTGGGGGATGGACAACCCTTCCCGATCGGGTCCTACAAGCCGCTCAAAACCATCCTTGACCGAATCTACACCGGAAAATCCACCGGTGCCTACGCCAAGGACCTGATCACCCGGGAGGATGGCAAAAAGGCCGCCGCCAGCTGCATCCCGCTGTACGGAAACGGACGGACGGTGCTGGCCGTGCTGGTGGTGGAGGCCGATCCCGGCAACACCAATTACCATCTGGTCGGCCCGATCAACCTGCATCTGGTCGGACTGGTCTCCGGCGCGCTGCTGCTGGTCTGCCTGCTGCTGCTCTGGCTGATCCGCAAACGCCGTCTTGCCCAGGCACAATGCCCGGAGGCGGCAGAGCCGTCCGAGGAACCGTCTGATCCGCTTTCTCCCTGCGGACAGCCGCAGACTTCCCCCTACGAACCGGAGTCGGACGCCATCCCCTCTGCGCCTGAGCCGGTTAGCGGGTCCGGCCCGGCATCACAACATCCGCAGTCGGCACCCGTCTCCCCGCAGGATCCTCCGCAGGCTGACCCGCCTGACACGCCGCTATGAGCGCCTTTTACGACGCCGTCTACCGCGCGGTGGAGCGGATTCCCCGAGGCAAGGTGGCGACCTACGGACAGATCGCCCTGCTCTGCGGAAGGCCGCGCGCTTCCCGTGCGGTGGGATGGGCGCTGCATCAAAATCCCCTGCCCGGAATCATCCCCTGTCATCGGGTGGTCAACCGCAAGGGGGGAATGGCTCCTGCTTTCGCCTTCGGCGGCCCGCAGGTACAGCGCGGCCTCCTTGAAGCAGAGGGGGTTCCTTTCCTGCCGGAGGGCCAGGTTGATCTGTCCCGGGCGCTCTGGACACCCGACTTTTAGGTTTCTTCGGACAGACGCAATCCGCCCCGCCGTACAGCCGGTTAAAACCGGTATGCGGCGGGGCGTTGCCTATCAAGGTGCAAAGGCATCAGTAGCCCAGCTCCTGCGAAATCCGCAGGGCAAATTCCTTGGTCTTAAGGGCCATCTCGATCATCAGATCGGGATCGATCCGGGCGGCAGGGCCTGAGACATTGAGCGCCGCAACCACCTTACGCCCGGAATCGAAGATCGGCGCAGCGACCGAGACCACCCCTTCTTCCCGCTCGCTGCGGCTGGTGGAATAACCGAGCGAACGGATCTCTGCCAGCCGGTCGACCGTGGTATAGGGGTCGACCTCCAGCAGCTCCTCGATGACGTTGGGGGGCTGGTAGGCCAGCAGCAGCCGTCCCGAAGCGCCCCGGGTCAATGGCAGCCGGTCTCCGATGTTCAGGATCCGCTTGAGCGGGTGGGTACTCTCAATCCGCTCGATGCAGACCCGGTGCCCCTTGTTGGGAACGTAGAGTCCAACGCTCTCATTGTAAATCTCTCGCAGCTGCACCATGTACGGAACCGCGATCCGCCGGAAATCCATATGGGAATAGCAGAGGGTGCCCAGCCGGGCAATGCTCGGTCCCAGATAGTACCGCTGGGTTTCCTCGTCGCGGTAGAGATAATTGTATTTTTCGAGGGTCGCCAAAATCCGGGATGTCGTACTCGGCGGCAGATCGATCTCCCGGGCGATTTCCACGAGAGAAAGGCTCAGCTTCTCCTTGGTAAAGCAGTTGAGCATCCGGAGCGCGCGCTCGATTACCTTAACACTGGCATCCGCGCTGGCCATGAAGCATTCCTCCCGACATAAAATTCATTTTCGCGTAGTTATTGTATCATCAATTGCCAAACGGGTCAAGATGAGCAAAGAGTTTTGGACGCGGGTTGACAACCCGGCGTCGAACAGAGTAAAGTATTGCTGTGGCCCCCGGCGCGGAGCCGTTTGTCCGCGCCTTGATCAAAAGGAGGAATTGGATGAGCTCTCCCGCAACCGAACAGATGCGTCAGCGGATTCTGTACTATCTTAACCATGTCCGCAACGGCAGCCGCGACTGCCTGAACCAGCGCTTTTTTTATGAGCTGGTCGACTGCAGCTTCGAGGAACAGTGGCTGACCTTGCGCTACCGCACCGATGATTGGATGCTCAATCCCGGCGGCGTGGTACACGGCGGCATCATCTGTACAATCTTTGATATCTCAATGGGTACCACCTCTCTGGCGCTCGGGGAAATCTATAACCCCACCGTCAGCCTCTCGGTGGATTTTCTCAGCCCCATGCCCAACCATGAGCAGATCCTGCTCCACTGCCAGTGCAACCGGCTGGGGAAAACCCTTTCCCACCTGACCGCCCGGGCCACCGTCGAAAAGAGCGGGGTCCTGTGCGCCACCGCTGCGGCCATCTTTTACCGCGGCGGCGGTGAACGCCTTGAGATCGGCCCCGAAGGCAAGGTCGCCGTACGCAAGCCTATCCTGTAACCTGCCCACTGTGCAGCAACGCCGCGAAAACCGGTAACCGGTTTTCGCGGCGTCTTTCTTATGCGGCTGTCACAGCAGGTATTTTGGATCGACAATCTGTCCGCGCTTCTCCAAGCAGAACCGGATAAACCGCTCCAACTGCGGAGAAATATTGGTATCCTTCCGGTAGAGAAATCCGAACTCCCGCTCATAGTTGAACCCCTCGAGCTTGACCATCGCCAGCTGTCCCTGCCGGATATTTTCCTGCGTCAGGATCAGCGAGAGAAGGCTGATCGTCTGGTTACGCAGGACCAGATCCTTGATGGCCGCCTGGCCGTTTGAGGTAAACACCTGCTCGAGGACAACCCCGTTCTTCCGGATGACCTGCTCGAAAGCCTCCCGGATGTTCGAGCTGCGCGGAGGAACGGTGATCTTCTGGTCGACCAGCTCAGAAAGCTGGACACAGGATCGGTTGGCAAAGGGGTGACTGACATGGCAGCACAGCGAGACCGGGTCACGAAAAAGCGGAATGGAGGTCAACAGCGGGTTCTCATTGGCGGGAAGCGGCATAGCGGCCAGATCCAGCTCATAGGAGAGCAGCTGTTGCTGCAGCTTGTCATGGTGATTGATCGTCAGGTCGATCTCGATTTCGCTGCCCGCCTCCTTCTGAAACTCAAGAATACAGGGGCTGATGAAGGTGGAGGCAATCGAGAAGGAGGAACCCAGACGAAAGCTACGTCCCTGGCCTGCTCCCAGCGAGCTCTCCATCTCCCGATAAAGGCTCAGGATCTGCCGGGCATAACTGCAAAGCCGCAGCCCCGACGGCGTCAGGGTCAGCGGCTGTTTGCTTCGGTCAAACAGCAGAATGCCATACTGCTTTTCCATGCCGGTGATGATCTGTGAAACCGAGGAGGGGGAGATATAGAACTTCCGTCCAGTTTCGCTCATATTGCCGGTTTCCGCCACATCCAGAAGAATTTCCAGCTTATGTTCGGTCATCGGAGAAACACCCTTCCCTCCCCAAATTGTAATACCAATTATATTAAAGCATCTGTAGGCAGAAATGTAAAGCGTTCGGGGACTATGACACCATAATTCACATATTCATCCCATTATTTTAGCTATTTCGATGCCTGATTTGATGATTTACCCTAAAACAGATGATTCCTCTGTGGCAAACAGGACAGCTTTCACATATTAGATTTTACTTAAAGTTACCGGCTTTTCCCCCGCTTTCCCCGCGTTGACAAGGAAACGGCAAACCTGTACAGTGAAAATCAAAGGAATATTTGACGTCTTTTGGCCCGCTTCCATCCGGGCCAAATCCATAAAAAGAGGGGGAAGAGCATGGCTGAAAAAATGATGGTTGTTGCGGCGCACATGGGAGATTTTGTCTGGCGCTGCGGCGGTTCAATCGCCAAATATGCCCAGGAAGGCAACGAAGTCCTGGTACTTGTTCTGTCAAGCGGCATCCGCGGCGAAGCAAACGACTACTGGAAGCAGCCCGGCGCCAACCGGGAAGACGGTATTGCACAGCGCCTCGCAGAGGGGCGCAAGGCAGCCCAGATTCTGGGGGCAAGCGATTTTCGGTTCTGGGACCTGCCCGATTATCCGATGCCGTCCGGCGTGGAAATCGTCGAAAAGCTGGCGCATCAGATTCGGGAGTTCCGGCCGGATTTTGTGGTTACCCACGATCTGCACGACACCTACAATCCCGACCACGACACCGTGCGGCAGCTGGTCCGTCAGGCCTACGCCACCGCCTTTGGCGCCGGATTTCAGGATGGGCTTCCGGTGGCACCGCGGAGAATGACCCTCTTCGGGTTTGAGCCGCACAATACCGAACTGTGCGGCTTCTGTCCCGGACTGTATGTGGACATCACCGAGCATATCGAAACCAAGCAGGCTGCCATGCGGGTCTTCAGCAGCCAGCCCGCCATGTTTGCCGCCTACATGCGTAAGGCGGAAATTCGGGGCTCCGAAGCCGCAGCCCGCTGCGGGCGCACCGGCTGCCAGTACGCGGAGGCCTTTTCGCTGGGCGGCCCGATCGGATTCACCGGCCGGTTCGTCTGGTAACCCAAGCAAGAACAATCTTTTGAAAAAGAGAGGAGTCAACAACATGCAACAGGAACGAGTTTTGGTTGTCAGCGCCCATGCCCTGGACTTTTTGTGGCGCTGCGGAGGAACCATTGCCAAATACACCCGGGAGGGAAGCACGGTCCGGATTATCAACCTGACCAACGGCGCACGGGGCGAATCGAATGAACTGTGGAAAAAGAACCCGGGGATCACCGCTGAGCAGATCACGGCGGAGCGCAAGCGCGAGGCACAGCAGTCATCCCAGATGATCGGCGCAGAGATCCAGTTTATGGATTGGCAGGACCATATGCTCGAGCCCAATCTGGATCGTACCTTACAGCTGGCTCGTGAGATGATGCAGTTCAATCCCACCATCATCCTGACCCACTTCACCTCCGACCCCATGAACCCCGATCACCCGACAACGGCGCAGATGGTCATCGAGGCGTTCCGCTGCGCGCAGACCTCCGGCGTTTTCCCCGGAGAAACGCCCTGCGGCCCCGCCAAAATCTTTATGTTCGAACCCGCCTACCCTGAGGTGGTCGGCTATGTCCCGGACGTCTACATCGATATCACCGATACGATGGAGCTGAAGATGAAGGCGATGGAGGCGGGCGGTGCACAGAAGGTCCTCGCGCAGGCCTATGATAAGCGCAACGGATACCGCGGGCATCTGGCCAGCAAACTGTCGGGCAACAAGAGCATCAAATATGCGGAAACCTTCCAGCGATTCAAGCCCTATGTCGGGGACCGGTTCTGCTGAGATGCCGGGCAAAGGAGGTTCGTTGTTATGTCACGGAACATCGGATGCCGCATCATTCAAACCATCGAGCGCCCTTCTCCGGAGTTGATCGAAGCCTTTCGGGGCATCCCGTCGAGCAATATTGGCGACCAGATGGGCCGGTTTTATTGCACCAATTCCTCGATCCGATCCTTCAACGCCTCTCCGCTGCTGGGCCCGGCCTATACCGTCAAGGTCCCGCAGGGGGATAACCTGATGGTCCATATCGCGCTGGAGCTCGCACAGCCGGGCGATATTCTGGTAATTGACGGAGAGGGGGATCTCTCCCACGCCCTGCTGGGGGAAATCATGGTTACCTATGCCCGGCAGCGGAAGCTGGGCGGAATGGTGGTCAACGGCTGTATCCGCGACACCGAGGCCATCTCCCAGCTCACCGACTTCCCCGTCTACGCGATGGGAGCAACCCCTCAGGGTCCATACAAAAACGGGCCGGGCGAAATCAACGTCCCTGTCTGCTGCGGCGGCCTTGCCGTTTTGCCGGGGGACCTCCTGGTGGGAGATGCCGACGGGGTGGTGGTGATCCGCAGAGAGGATGCCGCTTCACTCGTAGAGGTCGCACACAAAAAGTTTGATTCGGAGACACAGATGCTGCAGACAGGGCGCATCAACCGCGGCTGGGTTCAGGAAGCCCTCAAGGGCATTCCCCTTATGTAGAAACAGAAAACCGGCGCATTCCAACGAAACAAAGGAGGGTTGCTCGCATGGATTCACGCGAAAAATGGTTCCGGCAAGGAAACTACATCACCGGCGGACTGTTTGTCGCCCTGGGGCTGTTTATGTCGATCTACGCACTCACCCAATACAGCTATATGGACCGCTATTCCCTGGGTCCCGCATTCTATCCGGCCTGGATCGGAGGTTTCATCGTCCTTCTCGGCCTCCTGATCATCTACCAGAACCATAAAAACCGTTATCTGGAGCAGAAGAAAAAGGTTCCCACCCGGGAAGCCGCCAACAGGATGGCGCTGTTTGTCATAATGTGTATTCTGTTCCTGGTAGTGGTCAATTTCCTGGGGATGGTCATCTCCCTGATTCTTTTCCTGCTGGCGGTCAACCGGATGATTGCCCAGAATACATGGAAACGTTCCATCCCTATGGCTGTTCTCACAACCCTTAGCATTTATCTGGTATTCCACGTTATCTTCTACATCAACTTCCCCGAAGGGTTCCTCGGGTTTTAATGAAAGGAGGGGGTTCTGATTGGATATTCTGGAAAACCTGCTCGCAGGCTTTCAAACGATTTTCTGCCTTGACACGATGATCTATCTGTTTGTCGGCACCTTTCTGGGTACAATTATCGGCGCGCTCCCCGGAATGGGGGCGAGCACCGGTACCTCCATTCTGCTGCCGCTGACCTTCTCGATGTCCCCGCTCAACGCCCTGGTTATGCTGATGGGGGTCTATTACGGCACCCAGTACGGCGGGTCGCTGACGGCGATTCTCATCAATATTCCGGGCACCTCCTCTTCCGCCATCACTGCGGTGGACGGCTATGCGCTGATGAAACGGGGCAAAGGTGCCATCGCACTGGGCGCGGCGCAATTCTCCTCCTTCATTGGCGGTATGATCAGCACCGTTCTGCTGACGGTCTGCGGCGTCTCGCTGGCGCGGGTGGCGCTCAAGTTCAGCGCCCCGGAGTATTTTGCACTGACCCTCATGGGCCTGACCCTCGTATCAGGCCTGACCGGAAACTATCCTGCCAAGGGCTACATGATGATGCTGTTCGGCATGGCGCTCGGCTGCGTCGGCATCGACACCGTCTCCGGCATCGAGCGGTTTGCCTTTGACAGCCTCTATCTGGTAGACGGATTTAAGACTGTCCCCATCCTGGTCGGACTGCTGGGATTCAGCGAACTGCTCGGCACCATCGAAAAAGGACCGAAGAACCAGGATAATCAGGGGCTGACTACCAAGGTTCGGGTCGCTGATATGATTCCGAGCCGGCGCGACTGGAAGGAAATCCTCCCCTCGTCGCTGCGCGGTACCGTCATCGGCTTTGTGGTCGGAGCACTTCCCGGCGCAGGCGCCACCATCTCTTCGGTACTGGCCTACGGCTACCAGAAGAAGCGTACCCACAATCCCGACTTCGGAAACGGAGCGGTGGACGGGGTGTCGGCGGCCGAATCCTCCAACAACGCTTCGACCGGCGGCGCAATGGTTCCCATGCTGGCGCTGGGCATCCCCGGATCCCCCACCACAGCGATTCTGATGACTGCGCTGGTCATGTTCGGCATGAAGACCGGGCCGCAGCTCTTTACCACCAATGGGACGACCATCTGGGCGGTCATCGCAAGCATGTACATCGGCAATGTATTCCTGCTGGTCATCAACATCCTGATGGTCCCCCTGCTCATCTTCATTCTGCATCTCGCACAGGACATCCTCACCCCGCTGGTCGCAGCACTGTGCATTGTCGGCGTATATTCCCTTTACGGACGGATTTTTGATGTGGGCATCATGCTGCTCTTCGCCGTCATCGGTTACTTCTTCAAAAAGTTCAACTTCCCGATCCTCCCGTTGATCCTCGGCGTAATTCTGGGACCGACGGCAGAATCCTCCTTCCGGCAGGCTATGGTCATGTCCGGCGGAAGCGTCGGGATCTTCCTGACCCGCCCCATCTCCTGCATCATGCTGCTGGTTTGTGTTGTCAGCTTCTTCTACACCCCCATCAAGGAGAGACTCCGTTCCAAAAGCGGGCAATAACCCTTTGTGTACAGAAAGGAGATCACTATGAAAAAGTCATTGGCTCTGCTCCTGGCGTTATGTCTCGTCGTTGCGGCAACCGCCTGCAGCAACTCGTCAAGCAGCTCCGCTCCCGCCTCCCAGGCATCCGAAGCGGCGCCGGCCTCTTCCACCGAGGCGCAGGGATCCTACACCCCCCAGAAAAACATCACCATCTTCGCCCCCTACAGCGCAGGCGGCGGTGTCGATATCTGGGGCCGCAACTTCAGCGCCATGCTGGTCAGCACCGGTATTGTCGACAACAACTGGGTCTATGAAAATGTCAACGGCGGAACCGGTCAGGTTGGTCTGGGAACCGTTGTCTCGCAGTACCAGGGCAAGGACAGCGTTCTGATTCCGACAGCGACCAACTACCTGATGACCCCCTATATCCAGGGCAAGGAGTACAGCTATAAGGATCTGACGATGGTAGCACAGCTGGTTGTGGACTACCGGGTGTTCGTCACCTCGGCTCAGTCGGGCTACACCTCGATGGAAGATCTGATTACCGCCTCGAAGGACCATGAGCTGGTAGCTGCTATTTCCGGTGTGGGCGGCATTGGACATATCGCGATTGAACAGTTCAAATCGCTCTCCGGCGCCTCGATCCGCAGCGTCCCGTTTGACGGCAACGAGGATACCATCGCCCTGCTCGGCAACCAGGTGGAGCTGGGCAATCTGGCACTGAGCGAAGCACTGCCTCACATCCAGTCCGGCGATCTCATCGCGCTGGCCGTAACCTCCGAAGAGCGCCTGCCCGCCATTCCCGACATCCCCACCTGCACCGAGCTGGGATATGACATCACCTTCAAGACCGGCCGCGGTGTCGCCATGCCGGGCGGCGTCAGCGACGAGGCGCGTGATTACTGGATCGATAAGCTCCAGCAGCTGGTCGAAACCGATGAATTCAAGGCCTATGCCGACAACTCCTCCAACACCATCGCCTTCCTGGCGGGAGAGGATTATGTCGCCGACCTGGATCGCGACTATGAAGCAATGAAGGTCATCATGACCGACCTGGGACTGGCCGGCTGAGCCAGCCTGCCGGGCAGCGATCGAATTTGAAGAAACGGGGAACATCTTACTTATGGAAAACCTGATCGGATTAATTGGATTCGGAGAAGCAGCCTCCAGCATGGCCCGGGACTTCCATGCCGCCGGGGTTCAGGGGCTGTGGGCCTATGACATTCTGTCCAACAGCGAAACGCACGGCGCTTCAATCCGTGCGCGGGCAAAGCAATACGGCGTGACACTGGCCCGCAGCATCGAGGAACTCTGCGCGCAAACCACCTACCTTCTCGCCTTTACCAGTCCCGCCAGCGCCGTACCGGTCGCACAGTCGGCCATTCCGCTGCTTCGGGCCGGACAGACCTATGTGGATCTCAACTCCACTTCACCCGACATGGCAGTTCAGATGGGGAAGATCCCCTGTGCGGATGGGGTCGGCGTCTGTGACGGCGCCGCCCTCGGGAACGTACAGAAGCTGGGGAATAAGGTTCCCGTTGTCGTCTGCGGCACGGGGGCGGAGGCCTTCCGGCGGGATCTGACCCCTTACGGGATGGACATCGAGGTGCTGGATGCGCCGCTGGGCGCGGCCTCCGCCATGAAAATGCTCAAGACCGTCTACTCCAAAGGCCTGCAGCAGCTGGTTTTGGAATACCTGCTAGCCGCCCAGAGCTATGGCATCCTGGAACAGATGGTCAACGGCGTCCACAACCCGATGGAAGGCAAAACCCTGGCGGAATACGCTGATGAAGCGATGCCGCGTCTCTTCCTGCACGCACAGCGCCGGGCCACCGAGGTCGCCAACGCAGTGGAAACGGTAGAGCAAGGTGGGCTGGAACCCGTGATGACCCGCGCCGCACAGACAGGGTTTGAACGGGTTGCGGCGCTGCATCTGACGGAACAGTTTCCGGATATCGGCCAGATGAATTACCAGCAAATTGCACAGGCAGTGCTGCCTTATATGAAGAAGAAAAGCAAGTAAACGATCCGACTGCCTACTCGCACAAAATGCGGTAAAACGAGCCTTTCCCATATGCGAAGCCCCCGTATGGAAGAACCATACGGGGGCCTTGCTGTAGTTCAAAAGCCAGAGGCAATCTTCCCATTTCCTTACTCCCCCGCGAAAAAAAGCACCCCGTCGCCATGACGGGGTGCTTTTTCAAGAGTGCCGGCATCAACCTATCTTCCCGGGACGTCGC
>CASEBP010000019.1 GCA_949285275.1 uncultured Oscillospiraceae bacterium
ACCCCGATTCAGATCTGCACCGCCGTGGCGGCTGCGGTCAACGGCGGCAAGCTGATGCAGCCGTACATCGTCAGCCAGGTGCTGGATCCGGAGGGTAACGCTCTGTCCACCACCGAACCGGTCGTCAAGCGGCAGGTTATCAGCGAACAGACCTCCGAGACCATCTGCAGCATCCTGGAAAAGGTGGTCGGGGATTCCGACGGTTCAGGCAAAAATGCCTATGTCCCGGGGTACCGCATCGGCGGCAAGACCGGCACCAGCGAAAAGCTCGACGCCAAGGAAAACGGCGAGGTCACCAAGCGAATCGCCTCCTTCTTGGGCATCGCCCCCGCAAACGACCCCCAGGTTTTGGTCCTGGTGGTTCTCGACGAACCGCAGATGCAGAATATCTTCGGCTCGGTCATCGCAGCCCCGGTCGTCGGCGCCATCATGTCGGATATCCTGCCCTATCTCCAGGTGGAGCCGCAGTATACTGCCGAGGAGCTTGCCGATGTCGAGGTCACTGTGCCGTATGTCACCGGTTCGCTGGTCCATGACGCCCTTTCCACCCTTTCGGCAAAAAACCTCTCCTACAAACTGGTGGGGGACGGCGTCGAGGTCACCGGGCAGCTTCCCTCCTCCGGAACCGAAGCCCCGAAGGGGACTCGGGTGATCCTCTATACCGGCGATGCCGAACCCACGCCTGCTTCGGTTCCCGACGTCATCGGCCTTTCTCCGCAGCAGGCCAACCGCACCATCCTCAATGCCGGCTTTAACATCCGGCTTGACGGCGCGGATATCGAAAGCGGCGGCACCGTTGCGGTGCTGCAGGAACCTGCGGCCGGAACCGAAGCCGCAGAAGGAACCATCATCACGGTAACCTTCGCCGATGAGGCGGAGGCCTTCGCTCCCCTTGACAGCCCTGAGGATACGGCGCAGCTCACCCCAACGGAGGATACCACCGAGGAGGCCAGCGCGCCCGCGGACCAAGCCGCCGCTTCCGACGGCGAAAGCTCTTCCGCCGGGTGAGCTTTCCGGCCGCGACATCCAAGGAAAGGAGTCTTGACATGCAGATGACATTATCCGCCCTTTTTGAGGGGATCCCGGTCCATTCTCCGCTTCCCTCCCTGGAGACGTCCCACATCACCTCTGATACCCGCCAGGTCGCACCCGGCAGCATCTTCTTCTGCCTGCGCGGCTTCACCGCAGACGGCCACGATTTCGCTGAAAAGGCGCTCTCGCTGGGAGCTGCCGCTGTCGTCTGCGAACGGGATCTCGGCCTTGCGGAGAAGCAGATTCTGGTTGATGACACCCACGAGGCCTATGCACTGTGCTGCGCCAATCTCTTCGGTAATCCGCAGCGCCGTCTGACCCTGGTCGGCGTGACCGGAACCAACGGAAAAACCACCGTCACCCATCTCATCCGCGACGTGCTGCAGGGACTCGGACACAAGACCGGCCTGATCGGCACCATCGAAACCGACCTGGGGGATATCTTCTTTCCCGCCAAATACACAACACCGGATCCTCTGAGCTTCTACTCGATCCTCTCCCAGATGGCCGACGCAGGCTGCCAATATGTTGTAATGGAAGTCTCCTCTCACGGCCTGGATCAGAAGCGGGTAGCGGGCTGCCGATTCGCGGTGGGGGTTTTCACCAATCTGACCCAGGATCACCTTGATTACCACCAGACGATGGAGGCATACTTTCAGGCGAAAAAGCGGCTCTTTTCCCTCTGCGACCAGGGAGTGGTCAACCTCGATGATTCCTACGGGCGGCGGCTGCTCTCCGAAGCGCCCTGTCCCCTCAAGAGCTTTTCCACCTCTCTCGATGAGGCGGATTACACCGCCAAAAGCGTCGAGTTGCGCGCCGACGGCAGCGCCTTTGCCTTTGTCGGCTGCGGGATGATCGCCCGGGTCAAGTTCCCGGTGCCGGGCGAATTTTCGGTATCCAACGCGATGGCCGCCATCTCTGCCTGCCTCGCCCTTGGATGCGATCTGCAAAAGACCGTTTCGATCCTCTCCGCCTCGCCGGGTGTACCGGGCCGGTTCGAGGTGCTCAAAACCGACACCCCCTACACCGTGATCCGGGACTACGCCCATACCCCTGACGCCATTGAAAAGATTCTTCAGGCGCTGCGGGCGGTCACCGACGGGCGGATCATGATTCTCTTCGGCTGTGCCGGAAACCGGGACCGCAAAAAACGGGCTCAGATGACCGACATCGCAGCGAAACTTGCCGATTTCGTCGTGCTGACCTCCGACAATCCGCGCAGCGAAGATCCGCTGCAGATCATTGAGGACGCAAAGCCCGGCCTTCTGCAGCATCAAACCCCCTACCGCATCATTCCCGACCGCTATGAGGCGATCCGCTGGGCCCTTGGCCACTGCCAGGAGGGGGATACCCTTCTGCTGGCCGGCAAGGGGCATGAAGATTATCAGGTTCTGGCACACGGCACCATCCATTTTGATGAGCGCGAGGTCGTGGCCGAGCTGCTCGCCCGGGGAATTCCAGAAAAGACGGAGGACGAACAAGGTGGAACAGATGAAACTCTCCGAAATCGCCGCAGCAGTCGGCGCTAAAGCGGCTCGGGAGGCCACTGTGCGGGCGGTGGTTACCGACTCCCGCAAAGCCGGCACGGGTACGGTCTTTGTCGCAATCCGCGGGGAAACGCTCGACGGCAATGACTTTGCTGCCGACGCGCTGGCCAACGGCGCCGAGGCTATCGTGGTCGACCGCCCTATTCCCGGGGCAGATCCTTCCCGCTGTTTCCTGGTTCCCGACGGGAAACGGGCGCTGATTCGGATCGGCGGAGCTTACCGCAGTCATTTTTCGATTCCCTTTGTCGGCATCACCGGCAGCGTCGGAAAAACCACCACCAAGGAATTCACCCATGCCGTCCTCTCCGCTCGATACAACACACTGAAAAATGAGGGAAACCAGAACAACGAAATCGGCGTACCCAACACGCTGTTTTGTCTCTCGCCCCAGCACCAGGCAGCGGTCATCGAGATGGGGATGAGCGGCTTTGGCGAAATCCGCGACCTGACCCTTGCCGTACGTCCGTCGGTCGGGATCATCACATCGATCGGCGTTTCCCATATCGAGGCGCTCGGCAGCCGGGAAAACATCCGCAAGGCCAAGCTGGAGCTGCTTGAGGGGATGCCGGACGGCGCACCGCTCTTCCTCTGCGGGGATAATGACCTGCTCGCCCCGCTGCGTTCAGAGCGCCTGAATATCTGCCATTATGGCATTGAAAACACCGCCTGCTCCATCCGGGCACGGGAAATCCAGCAGCAGGGGGAGGAATCCACCTCGTTCGTAATCGAATCCCCCCAGGGGCACTTTCCCGCTCTGATTCCAACCATCGGACAACACAACATTCTTGATGCACTGGCCGCCTTCGGCGCCGGATGCGCTCTCGGAATCGATCCCGCCGACGCTGCCGCCGCCCTCTCTCATTACCGGCCTACCGGCATGCGTCAGAAGCAGGTTCCCTGGCACGGTGTCACCATCGTAGAGGACTGCTACAACTGTTCCCCCGATTCGCTGCGTGCTGCTGCCCTGACCCTTGCCGCCTACCCCTGCAAGGGACGGAAGATTCTGGTAGTCTCGGATATGCTCGAGCTCGGCGACGACGCGCCCGCCATGCACCGCGAGTGCGGACGATTCATCGCCCGGCAGGAAATCGACCTGCTGCTGGCCTGTGGTCCCCTCTCGGCCTACACAGTGGAGGGTGCCGACCGCATGGGAATGGAGCGCTGCTGCCATTATCCCAATCCGGATACCCTTGCTGACGCAGTGCTGCACGCCATCCGTCCGGGGGACGTCGTCTGGTTCAAGGCCAGCCGGGGAATGAAGCTGGAAGAGGTCATCCATACCCTCTATCGAAAGGGGGAGTCGCGATGAACGGACCGTTTCTCATGGCGGCGGGCCTCTCCTTCGGCATAACCGCCCTGTTGGGGCTCTGGCTGATTCCCGTGCTGCGCCGGCTCAAATACGGCCAGACCATTCTCGATATCGGTCCTTCCTGGCACAAAAATAAACAGGGAACCCCGACGATGGGCGGACTGATGTTCATCGCCGGCATTCTGGTGGCGGTCTCCGCCTCCTTCACCGCGATGATCGGCTCCCACCCCGAATTGCTGCAAGGTTATCACCGGATCCTCAATGTCCGGTTAATCGCCGGACTGCTGATGGCGGTGGGCTATGCGCTGATCGGTTTCGCTGACGACTATGTCAAGGTCTCAAAAAAGCAGAACCTGGGCCTTACCCCCGGTCAAAAACTGATCGTTCAGTTTCTGGTCGCCTTTCTCTACCTGTGGAGCCTCTTCGCGTCGGGCGACCGCTCCACCGTTCTTCTCATCCCCTTCTGGGGCCAGCTTTCCTTCGCGCCCTGGCTCTATTATCCGCTGTGCGCCATCGGCATCGTCTATTTCGTCAACTCGGTCAACCTCACCGACGGTCTCGATGGCCTGGCAGCCTCGGTGACCGCTGTGGCCGGCATCGGTTTCTTTGCCGTAGCGGCGGTACTGAGCATGCTGCAGATTCAGCTTTTTGCCCTGGCCGTCTCGGCCGGATGCATCGCCTTTCTGATCTATAATTTCTACCCCGCCAAGGTTTTCATGGGGGATACCGGCTCGATGTTCCTCGGCGGCTGTGTCGTAGCCCTCGCCTTCGGGGTGGGCGCGCCGATGCTGCTGGGCCTGATCGGCATCATCTACCTGTGTGAATCCCTGTCGGTTGTGATTCAGGTCATCAGCTTCAAAACCACCGGAAAACGGATCTTCAAAATGAGCCCGATCCATCATCATTTCGAAATGTCCGGCTATACCGAAGTCCAAATCGGTTTTGCCTTTTCCCTTATCACCGCGCTCGGGTCCATTCTGGCCTTTTTCGCGGCACGCGGCTTCTGAGCCGAAATTCCCAATCCCTTCCGAGAGGAGTGAGCCACCCATGCCGGCACAGCGCCCTGCTAAAAAGCCCCCGAAGATGGTCAACGGACCGATGGACGCAACCTTTCTCGTGATCGTGCTGGTGCTTGTCTCCTTCGGTCTGATCATGATGTTTTCCGCAAGCTACGCCAATGCCTTTTATCTGAAGGGGAACTCCCTCTTTTATATCTCCCGTCAGCTTCCCGCCGCCCTTCTTGGGATCGGCATCATGTTTATCGCCTCTCGGGTCGATTACCGCATCTTCAAGCCGCTGGCCCTTCCGATCTACCTGTTCTCGCTGGTCCTGCTGGTCATCGTGCTGTTCATGCCGCCGCTGAATAATGCGCGGCGCTGGATCATCCTCGGGCCGATCAACTTCCAGCCGTCCGAAATCGCCAAGTTTGCCGTCGTCATCTTCTTTGCCGCTCTGATCTGCAAAAACTACCAGAAAATGCATACGCTGCGGTACGGCATCGGTGTCTTTGTCGCGGCGCTGGTTCCCATTGTGCTGCTGATGCTGCGGGAACCGCATCTGTCCGGTACCGTGTTGATCCTCGGGCTGGGAGCGGTTATGATGTTCATCGGCGGCACCGATGTGCGGTGGTTTATCGCAGGCGGTATTATCGCCGTCGCAGGAATCGCTGCCGTCATCATCGACCCCGATATCCTCACTGCACTCGCCCACTATGCCGGGGAGCGGATCGAAGTCTGGCTCGACCCGTTCTCCGATCCGATGGATGCAGGTTTTCAGACGGTGCAGTCGCTCTATGCCATCGGATCAGGCGGTCTGATGGGCGCCGGAATCGGCGCCTCCCGTCAGAAATACCTCTACCTGCCCGAGCCGTACAACGATTTCATCTTTGCCATCGTCTGCGAGGAGCTCGGCTTTATTGGCGCGGTGGTAATCATCGGGATCTTTGTTCTGCTGCTCTGGCGCGGCTTTGTCATCGCCACCCGTTGCCCCGACCGATTCGGCTCGCTCGTTGCGGCAGGTCTGACCGCACAGGTTGGTCTGCAGACGCTGCTGAACATCGCAGTTGTCACCAACACACTGCCCAACACGGGGATCAGCCTGCCCTTCTTCTCCTACGGCGGCACCAGTCTGGTCATGCTGCTCGGTGAGATGGGGGTCATTCTCTCAATCTCCCGCAAAACCCCAATTGAAAAAGAGTAGCTCTTTGCCTTTCTGATATCATACAGGAGTGAAGCAGATGAAAATCCTTTTTGCCTGCGGCGGTACCGCCGGACATATCAATCCCGCCCTCTCGGTGGCCGATTCCCTTTGCGCCCGCTATCCCGGAACCGAGGTTCTCTTTGCGGGCAATCCCAAGGGAATGGAGGCGCGGCTGATCCCCAAAGCCGGCTATCCCTTCGCGCCGATCGAGGTCGCCGGAATCCAGCGCAAGCTCACCCTGCACAACATCGGACGAAACCTCAACGCACTGCGGCTGTTGCTGCAGAGTGGACCGCGGGCCGCCTCCATTATCCGGGATTTTGACCCCGATGTCGTGATGGGAACCGGTGGTTACGTCAGCGGGCCGGTGGTACGCAAGGCACATCAGCTCGGATACAAAACAGTGACCCATGAGCAGAACGCCTTTCCCGGCGTCACCACCAAACTGCTTGCTCCCGACGTTGACCGGCTGCTGCTGGCAATGGAAGGAGCGGTACGGCATCTGCATCTGAAAAACCCGGACAAGCTGCGAATCACCGGAAACCCGGTACGGGAGGCCATCTTCACCGCCGATCGGGAGGTTTCCCGGGCGCGTCTGGGAGTGGGGGATCGAATCTGTATCCTCTCCTTTGGTGGCAGTCTCGGCGCAACCCGGATCAACGAGGCAATTGCTGACGTCATGGCCTGGCACCGCGGCAAGGCAGGAATCCATCATATCCACGCGACAGGCAGTTTCGATCATACCGACTTCCTCGGCTGGATGAGGGAGCGCGGGCTAACCCCTGGGGAAAATCCGCATCTCGATGTGCGGGAGTACATCGACAATATGCCGACCTGCCTGGCTGCAGCCGACCTGGTTATCTGCCGCGCGGGCGCCATCACCCTGTCAGAACTGGAGTGTGCCGGACGCGCATCCATCCTGATCCCCTCCCCCAACGTCGCCGAAAACCACCAATTCCACAACGCAATGGAGCTGGTCAACCACGGCGCCGCCGAAATTCTGGAGGAAAAGGATCTGTCCGGTCCCGTTCTGATCGCATTGCTGCAGCGGCTCACCGGCGATCCTGCCCGGCTGTCCGCCCTCGGAAAGGCCGCTGCCTCCCTTGCCATCCGGGACGCCAACGACCGGATTATCCATGAAATTCTCTCCCTTGTCAAACCGGACTGACTGCTCTGCGACAGCACAGCCGCTGTGTTCCGACTGCGTTTCTCACCTTCTTTGATAAAACCGCATAGGATGGGGTAACAACGTATTTACACCATCCGGAAGGCAGGGTCCAGGACCTTCATCTTCCCGGTTTGACAAGGAGGCAACGGTCGATGCAGCGACTCATCATAGAAGGCGGCCGCCGTCTGGAGGGGGAGATCGCGGTCCACGGCGCAAAAAATGCCGTCCTTCCCATTCTGGCCGCCACCCTGCTCGGCGGCAGCTCCACCCTCTCAAACTGTCCCGCCCTTTCCGACGTCGACGCAGCCGGCAGAATCCTGCAAACCCTCGGCTGCACCCTGAAGCGGCAGGCAGATCGAATTTCGGTGGATGCACACTCGGTTGAATTCCGGGAGATCCCCGAGACACTGATGCGAGAGATGCGTTCCTCCATCCTCTTTCTCGGCCCAATTCTGGCCCGCTGTGGCCGGGCCCGCCTCTCCTTCCCCGGCGGCTGTGAGTTGGGCGCCCGTCCGATCGACTTGCATATCGAAGGATTGCGTCGGCTCGGCGCCGTCATCTCGGAGGAACACGGCTACCTCAACTGCTCGGTCAGAGGACGCCTGCACGGCGCGGAGATCACCCTGCCCTTCCCCAGTGTCGGCGCAACCGAAAACATCCTGCTCGCCGCCGTCACCGCACAGGGACGCACGGTTCTTCACAATGCGGCCCGGGAACCGGAAATCTGTGACCTTGCCGACTTTCTCAATACCTGCGGCGGCCGCGTCTCGGTGGAGGGAGATCGGATCTCTGTCGAAGGAGTGGAATCGCTCCATAGCGGTGATTACCGGGTCATTCCCGACCGGATCGAGGCGGCGACCTACCTCTGTGCAAGCGCTGCCACCGGCGGCGAAGTATTGCTGACCGGAGTCCGGCCCGGCCATCTTGCGGCGGTCCTGCCCGCCCTCGAAACAGCCGGCTGCCGGATCAATACCGGCGAAGATTGGATCCGCCTGGCAGCACCGCACCGGCTGCAGGCCGTTCCCTCCGTCAAAACCATGCCCTATCCCGGCTTTCCCACCGACGCGCAGGCGCCTCTGATGGCGGCACTTTGCACCGCCGAAGGAACCAGCCTGTTCGTCGAAACCATCTTTGAGGCGCGTTACAAACATGTGGGAGAATTGCGGCGGATGGGAGCACGGATCGAAGTGGAGGGCCGGGTTGCGCTGGTCCGCGGCGTCGAATCATTGTCCGGCGCCAACCTCTGCTGCACCGATCTGCGGGGCGGCGCGGCGCTGGTCATCGCGGCGCTCTCGGCCGAAGGCCGCAGTACGCTGACCGGCCTGCGCCATCTCGACCGCGGATACCAGGATCTCGAAGGCACCCTGCGCCGCCTCGGCGCGAAGATTTCCAGAGAAAGGGAATAGTCAGACTGTGAAACGAAAAAATTCCGCCGCGCCGCAGCGTGTCCATTCCGCCGCGGCCCGGCGCCGAAAAAAAAGTGAGCGGCGCTATGCCATGACCTTCGTTGTGGTTCTGCTGCTGCTGATGAGCGTCGGTATTGCCCTCTCGCTGACCGTCTTTTTCCCGATCGAAACCATCACCGTCTCAGGCAACACCCGGTATGCCGAGGGAGACCTGATCGAGGCCTCCGGCATCTCCGTTGGGGACAATATCTTCTGTTTCCGCGCCTCCGCTGCAGGAAATCGGGTGGTCAGTCAGTATCCCTACGTCGAAAAAGCGAGGGTAACCCGCATTTTTCCCAATACCGTTTCGATCGAAATCACCGAGGCCCAGGCCGACACAGCGATCGAAACCGAAGAAGGATACCTGCTGTTGAGCCGCCGGGGAAGAATCCTGGAAGGCCCCAGCCCCTATCCCCCCGAGGAACGCCCGCGGGTCATCGGATTTTCCCTCACAGATATTCAGCCGGGCGATTACCTTCCGGCCTCCGAACAGGAACGCTTTGACCTGCTCAGGGAAATTGAAGCGGGACTGCAGGAAAACGAAATCTCCCCGGTCAGCATCATCGATCTGCGCGACCTCATCGATATGCGGCTGCTCTATGACGGCCGTCTTGCGGTGGAGCTCGGCAGCAAAATCGATCTTGCCTACAAACTGCGGGCCGCGGCGGAGGTCATCCGTCTGTCCGTCGACTCCCGCACGGTGGGGATTCTGGATGTCTCGGCACGGCCCACCATGCGCCTGCGGGAAATCAACCTGTACGACCCCGACCTGTGGCCCTTCCCCGAATCGATGCGCGGCGATTATGAACGCAGCATCCAGAAGATCCGGCCGGTCGTCCCGCAGGAGGAGCCCTCCCCGGCTCCCGGCTACATCCCCTCCCCTGCCCCCGATCCGACGCCGGACGCTTCGTCCGATGCCTCCGACCCGCCCACCGGAGAGGAGGAGCAGACTCAGCCGCCGGCAGATCAAGAACCGGCGGATAACTCAGACGAACAGCAACCGGATGAGGAGGAGGGCGAAGAGGAGGACCAAGAGGACCTTCCGCCTCTGACTATCATTGAAGCCTGAAAAAGAAATTTCAATTCTCTGACACAGGATATTGCACCGCCATGACGTTCGTGTTAGAATATGATGTATATATAGGCACCCGCGGGCTGACACCTCGGACAAGCCTGACAGCAAGGACTTCCACCTCCCGTCGGGGGATAAAATAGAGGAGGACGGTTACATGCAGATGAACTTTGATATGGTGCCAGAGCATCAGCAGGCCACGGTAATCAAGGTGGTTGGTGTCGGCGGCGGCGGCGGAAACGCAGTCAACCGGATGGTCTTATCCGGGATGAAAAACGTCGAATTTATCGCCATGAACACCGACTATCAGGTTCTTGCCACCAGCCATGCGACCTACAAGCTCAACATCGGCGCCCGGCTGACCAAGGGCAAAGGTGCCGGCGGCCATGCCGACATCGGACAGCGCTCGGCAGAGGAAAGCCGGGATGAGATTGCCGCTCTTCTCAAGGGAACCGACATGGTCTTTATCACTGCCGGAATGGGCGGCGGCACCGGCACCGGCGCAGCTCCGGTCGTTGCCGAAATCGCCAAAGATATGGGGATTTTGACGGTCGGCGTCGTCACCAAGCCCTTCAAGTTTGAAGGCCGGCGGCGGATGGAACATGCCGAGATGGGCATCACTGCCATGCGTCAGCATGTCGATGCGTTGATTGTAATTCCCAATGAGCGCCTGCGCGAGCTTCCCTCGAATGAAAAGCTCACCCTCTCCAACGCTTTCGCCGCGGCGGATGAAGTGCTGCGTCAGGGCGTGCAGAGCATCGTGGATCTGATTACCACCACCGGTGTCATCAATCTCGACTTTGCCGATGTTACCTCCATCATGAAGGATGCCGGCAACGCCCATATGGGAGTTGGACGCGCCTCGGGCAAGGACAAGGCGCGTCTTGCCGCCGAAGCCGCCATCAGTTCTCCGCTGCTCGAGACCTCGATCAACGGCGCCAAGGGCGTTATCGTCAACATCACCATTCCGACGGACTTCCCGATCGACGATGTGGTGGAGGCTTCCGATCTCATCGCCGAAGCTGCCCATCCCGATGTCAACCTCATCTGGGGTGTCGCCTACGATGAGAACCTCAAGGATGAGATGGTTCTCACCGTTATCGCCACCGGCTTCAACCAGAACGACGATCCGTCGATCCCCAGCTATATCCAGGACATCGCCAACTATACCCCCAAATCCGGTCCTTCCGCTCCGGCTTCGGAAAAGGAAGCGTCCGCAGCCGGGACCGGGAAGGAATCGGCTCCGGCAGCAAGCGCCAGCAATGCCGCTGTCGCCGGCGCCGGTACATCGGAGGAGAGCAAGAGCGATCCTTTTGCTGATCCCGACGACCCCGATCTGGCCAATGACGATCCCTTCGCAGCGATCATCCAGATGTTCGGCAAAAATAAGCGCTGATACCGTTCAGTCTCCTGGCAGGGGGCGTTGCCGTCCCCTGCCGGGCTTCTTTTAGGCCTGAATATCCCCAGCCTGTGACGGAAGGAGAAAACATATGAGCATCTCGGTCAATCGTCCCATCTCGACCCGAAGCGCTCTGCTCTGCATGGCCGCCTGCGCCTTTTTGTGGAGCACCTCCGGCGCGCTGATCAAGATGGTCAGCTGGAATGGCATGGCGATTGCCGGCATGCGAAGCCTTATTGCCGGTGTTATCCTGGTTTTATATCTGCGTCTGGCCCGGGAAAAGCTAGTGGTGAACCGTCTGACCCTGTTGGTCGGCATCGCCGTCATGCTCAAATTTGTCTGCTTTACCGTCGGGAACAAGCTGACCGCCAGCGCCAACATGGTGGCACTGCAGTATACCAATCCGGTCTTCGTTCTGCTCTTTTCGGCTGTCTTTTTTGGACAGCGCTTTCGGAAAAAGGATATCGCCGTTGCAGTTGCCACGGTCGGCGGGATCGCCATGCTGACCCTTGAGGGAACCGGCAGTTCGACGATGCTTGGGAACCTGCTTGGACTGATGGTCGGCATCACCACCGCCATCATGCATCTGATGAGCGGAAAGGCCAAAAGCTATGCCGAATCACTGAGCATCAACATCTTCGGCAATATTTACACCGCCGTTCTGATGTTCCCCTTTTTCTTCACCGGCGGCGGGCTCTCCTGGGATTCAGCAAGCATCACCGGTATCCTGCTGCTCGGTTTCTTCCAGCAGGCAGCGGCCTATATTTTCTATGGTTTTGCCATCCGCAACGCTCCGACCCTCAGCTGTACCCTGATTGCCGCTCTCAATCCGATCTTTAACCCCATCTGGACCGCGCTGCTCGTGCATGAGTATCCCGGCCCGCTGACCCTGACTGGATTCGGGATCGTCCTCGTTTCGATCACCCTGTGGACCCTCTCCAATGCGCGGGAACGGGCCAAAGCAGCCGGATAAGAGGCTGGTACGCTCCGCGGGAAGCGGTGGTATCTTTTTTGACTTTCCGGTTGTGCTGTCAGGATGAATATGATATAATAAAATGCGGTCCGGCGCCATCCCGGCGTCGCTCCTTTTTGAGCAGGACGGACGTGTGCTCTGTCATGTGGGAATGTGGATCCTGTGCGACAAAGTTCTGTGAACCATGTCAGGCGGGGAACCGAGCAGCATTAAGCAGAGTGCTTTGTGTGCCGCAGGTCATCTGCATTCCCGCATGAGAGGGCATCTCGGCCGGCCTGTTGTTTTTTGGGAGGTGTATTTTTTGCGTCAGGCACTTTACCGGCTCTATCGCCCCCGTACCTTTGACGAGGTGGTGGGACAGGATCCGATTATTACGGTGCTCCGCAATGAGATGCGGCAGCAGCGCCCCTCCCATGCCTACCTCTTTGTCGGCTCCCGCGGAACCGGCAAAACCACCTGCGCCAAGCTGCTGGCCAAAGCGGTCAACTGCCTCAATCTCCAGGACGGCAGTCCCTGCGGGGAATGCGCTATCTGCCGGGGAATCGACGACGGCTCTCTGCTTGACGTTGTGGAAATTGACGCCGCATCCAACAACGGCGTCGATTCCATCCGGGATCTGCGAAGCGAGGCGGTTTTCACACCGGCCATCGCCCGGTACCGGGTGTATATCATCGACGAGGTACACATGCTTTCGGCAAGCGCCTTCAACGCGCTGCTCAAGATTCTCGAAGAGCCGCCCGAACATGTCATCTTTATCCTGGCTACCACCGAAATCCAAAAGGTCCTCCCCACCATCATCTCCCGCTGCCAACGGTTTGACTTTCAGCGAATCGACAGCGATGTCATTGCGGCACGGCTGCTTGATGTCGCCAGCCGGGAAGGCTTCGTGCTCGAAAATGAGGCGGCACAGCTTATTGGGCGCCTCTCGGACGGCGGAATGCGGGATGCGCTTTCGCTGCTCGACGTCTGCGCCGCAAATGAAGGTACGGTCACCGTCGAAACGGTGGCAGCAGCTGCTGGACTTGCCGGAAGCGGGCATCTGCTTGATCTGACCGGGAAAATCCTGGCCGGAGATACCCAGGGCATGCTGACCCTGCTCGCCTCTCTGATCCAGAAAGGGATGGAGCCCCAGCGCATTGCCGCTCAGCTGGCCGGCCACTACCGCAACCTGATGCTGGCCAAAACCCTCGAACAGCCACAGAAACTGCTCGACTGCCTTCCAACCGAAATCGATGCCCTGCGCGAACAGGCGTCCGGCATCGCGCTCCCCGATTTGCTGCAGAGTATCGCTGCGCTTCAGGATGCCATATCCCGGATGAGCCGCAGCACCGCCCGGCGCGCCGAGCTGGAACTGGCACTTGTCTCCCTGTGCGAACCCTCGGTCCGCACCGGCTATCAGGCGCTGCTGACCCGGATTGAACGGCTGGAGGCGGCACTTCGCCGTGGCGCCGAAGCGGTGCCTCAGCGAGCCGAAGAACCGGCCGCTCCCGTCTCCCCACCCGCACCGATATATTCCCCTCCGCCGGAAGAAGCCCGCTTGTCCGAGCCCGCCGCACCGGAGGCGCCTTCCCCCGTGCCGGTTCGCCGGACAGCACGGCCCGCTCCGGCCACCCTTGAACAGCAAGAAACACAGCCCTTCCGCCCCTGGCCGCAGGTGATCGATCAGCTTTCCGGCTTCAACAGCTCTATCGCCGGAATGCTGCGGGGAACCAAGGCCTATTTTGACGGGCGAAGGATCCTGATCGATGTCTCCAATCCCGCTGTCCTGGAGATGCTCAAAAGCAACGATTACACCCGGCGTCAGATCAAACAGGCGATTTCAGAGGTCGTCGGGCAAAACTATGGCATTGGCCCCTACCGTCCTCCCGTCGAACAGCAGGAGGATACCGACCCGCTGGAGCAGCTGATTGCCTCCCTTCCCAAAGCGGAAAATATTACGATAGAACAGTAAAAAGGAGAAATGCAACGATGAGAGCAAGACTTCCCGCCGGTTACGGCGGCGGCCCCCAGAACCAGAAGGACCTGATGCGTCAGGCTCAGAAGATGCAGGAGCAGTTCGCCGCAACCCAGGCCGAGCTCGAAGCGCGCGAGTTTAAGGTGACATCGGGCGGCGGCATGGTCGAGGTCACGATGAACGGAAAAAAGGAGGTCACCTCCCTGGTGATCAAGCCGGAAATCGTCGATCCTGACGACATTGAGATGCTTCAGGATGTGGTGATGGCCGCCTTTAACGAAGCGAGCAAGCAGGTGGAGGAGACCAGCAACGCAGAGCTGGGCAAAATTACCGGTGGATTGAATCTCCCCGGCCTGTTCTGAACGCTATGGCCTATCAGATCGAATCGCTCTCCCGTCTCGCCGAGCAGTTTGCCAAGCTGCCCAACGTCGGACGGAAGACAGCCCAACGCTATGCTTTCTATGTGCTCAGCCAGCCCCCTGAATTTTCGCGCGCTTTTGCACAGGCGCTGCTCGAATCGAGCGGCCGGATCCAGCGCTGCAGCATCTGTCAGAATCTCTCGGACGAACCGGTCTGCTCAATTTGCAGCAGTGAATCGCGCGACCACTCCCTGCTCTGCGTCGTCGCCGATCCCCGGGATGTTGCAGCCTTTGAGCGGCTGCGGGAGTATAACGGCCTTTATCATGTGCTGCACGGACTGATTTCCCCGATGGAGGGGATTGGTCCGGAGCAGCTGACCGTCAAGGAACTGCTCGCCCGCCTGACCGGAGAGGTTAAAGAGGTGGTAATGGCCACCAATCCCACCGTGGAGGGCGAAGCAACCGCCATGTACCTGTCCCGTCTGATCAAGCCGATGGGGCTTCGGGTCTCGCGCCTTGCATACGGACTGCCGGCCGGGGGCAATCTGGAATATGCCGACGATGTCACCCTGTGCCGTGCGCTCGAGGGCAGAAATGAGATGTGACCTTCCGCCTCACATTTGACTTTGCCGGCGCGGAATGCTATGATAGGCAAGGATACGCCGCAGTGAGGAGGTGCTGGACTTGGCGCCCAAAAAGGAAACAAAAACTATCGCCTTTAACCGTCAGGTTCGGCATGAATACTTCGTGGACGAAACCTTTGAAACCGGCATCGAGCTGGCAGGGACCGAGGTCAAAAGCCTGCGGGCCGGCTCGGTCAACCTCAAGGACAGCTGGGTTGACGTCAGTTCCGGCGAATTGATCGTCCGGCAGATGCATATCAGTCCCTATGAGAAGGGCAATCTGTTCAATAAAGATCCCCTGCGTCCGCGCCGCCTGTTGATGCATCGCCGGGAGATCAACCGGCTGTACGGGCTGGTGCGCCAGCAAAGCTATACCCTGATTCCGCTGTCCCTCTATTTCAAGGGATCACTGGTCAAGATGCAGCTTGGTCTCTGCCGAGGCAAAAAGCTCTATGACAAGCGGGAGGATCAGGCGCGGCGCGATGCCAAACGGGAGATCGACCGTGCGCTCAAGACGCGGCAGCGCTGAATTACTAATTTCATCAGCAACCCTTTTCCCATCCGGCGGTTGTTTCCAACCGCCTCTTCATCCGGGGGCGTAAAGGTTTCGACGGGGGTTGTGAAGCAAAGGTAGCGAGCAGAGGGCGGGACCTCTATAATCCCCGAACCTTTAAAAGTAAACGAGAACGATAGTTACGTTTACGCGGCCTAATTAGGCCGCCGTCCTGCCTCGGAGTACCACGGCCGGGGACAGGGCGTGATTGAGTGGTCCATTTCAGCGAGAAGGCTCTCCGCATCGTTGAAACATTAGGGGATACCGACGCCGCGGGCCTGTTTGCCGGCACGCGGCAGGGGGAATCTTTTATAGACAAACTGCGCTCGGAGAAACCTTTGTGAATCGGCTTTCGGACAGGGGTTCAATTCCCCTCGCCTCCACCAGAATATCAAAACGCTATAGATGCCGTAGGCTGAACGCCTACGGCATCAAGCGTTTCCGGGCTTTTTTTGCTCGA
>CASEBP010000020.1 GCA_949285275.1 uncultured Oscillospiraceae bacterium
CTTTTTCGGGCTGCAGCAGCGGGGCCGCCGCCCTGGCGGACAGAATCCCATTTCTCCGGTGCGGAACCTTGCCAAGTCGGCAAAAGACGGGTATAATAGCTCTGTACGGCATGATAGCTGCGTGATGCGGCAAAACCGAATCCAGATGCTGCCGGAGGAGACAGATGCAGAGGGAATATGACATGCATGTCCACACCAGTTGGTCGGACGGTTCCATGCCGGTCGAGTCGGTGGTGGAAGATGCGGCCCACTGCGGGCTGGCCGGAATTGCGGTCACGGATCACGATTCGATGGAGATGGTGCGGCGGGCACAGCAGGCGGCACAGCCATTGGGTCTGACGGTGATTCCTGGTGTCGAGCTTTCCAGCATCGATCCTGATACCGGGCGGAAGGTCCATCTGCTGGTCTATGCGCCGGTTTATCCTGAGGCGCTTGAACCGCATTGCTCTCTGCTTGCCCGGCGGCGGCGCCAGGCGGGGGAAGAGATGATCGGATTGGTCTGTGCCCGCTATCCCATCCGGAAGGAACAGATCCTTGCTCAGGCTGCCCAAAGCGGGACAATTTACCGGGTCCATATCATGCGGGCGCTGATGGAGCTTGGCTGGACCGATTCGATCTATGGCTCGCTGTACAGTGAACTGTTCGGAAAAAACGGAAGCTGCCGCCGGGGGGTGGAATACCCCGATGTCTACCGGACCGCGCGGGCGGCCAGGGAGAGCGGCGGTGCAGTCATTCTCGCTCATCCGGGGGTTTATCAATCCTTCGCGGTGGGACGGTGTCTTGCCCAGCAGGGCTTGATTGACGGGCTGGAGCTGCGCTATCCGCGGCGCAAGCCGGAGGAAATCCCGCTGCATGACGAATTGGTGTCGGAATACCGTCTGCTGACCACCGGGGGTACCGATTTTCACGGCTGGTATACGGCGCATCCCTGGCCGATCGGACGCTGTACAACGACAGAGGAGGAGCTGCAACGGCTGCTCGGGCGCTGCGGTGCCGCCAAAGAAACAGAAAGAAGAGTGGACAAATGAAGTACGAATATCTGCCCCGGGGGGTTTGCTCTCGGAAAATAGAGATTGATCTGTCGGATGATGGCATCATCCGTTCGGTGAAATTTACCGGAGGCTGCAATGGAAACGCCAATGGAATTTCCCGCCTGCTGGTCGGAATGAAGGCCCAGGATGCGATCGACCGGATGAAAGGCACCGTATGCGGCAGTAAAAAGACCTCCTGCCCTGACCAGCTGTCCATCGCACTGCAGCAGGCGTTGGATTCCAGAGGGGCGTAAACCGGGAGGGTCGCTTTCCGCACAGAATGAGACTGCAAAATCCGAAAGGCGTGATAGTGTGTTCGATTCCTATAACGACGATGATATCAAGATTGCCCCGGAGGATCTGTCCAAGCTGTTCGACCGCGGAAATCCCGTGGCGGATGACAACATCGATCTCTTTCTGCGCCAGCGTGCAAATGGAAATACCGAGCGGGCGCGGCGCCTCGGCGCGCAGTATGTCGAGGACCTGAAGGCGAGCGTCTGGACCCGTGCGCCGGAGGATGTCGATCCGGCGGTATTCGAGCGGCAGCTCAAGCTGCTTTTTGCTTATGTTGTGCATCGGATTATTGAGGACTATTCACCCAACCATATTGTCGCCAATGCGGCGCTGGTCAGCTTTTATGAGAATCTCGAGCGGGCCGATCCGGTAATCTTTGAGGAGATCAATGACAGTGCCGCCTTTTCGCTGTATCTCTACCTGCATCGTTCCGGAACCGAGACGGCTGCTGAGATTGGGAAAACCTTTGCGGGGCTCTGCGAGGCGGGAAACGGTTCCGACTGCTTTGCGATCGGAGAATCGGCCTATGCCCGTTTTATCGGCGGCTGTGCCCAGCGGATGCTGGCGGCAGGCTATCTCGAGTGACGCAGGCCTGATGGCCGGATGAGGGGGGAGACGCATGGCAAGCGAAGCCTTTATGGCAGGGGTTCTTCCGGGAGGACCCAATACCGATTATGAGGTGCGGATCCTGATCTGCTGGCTGATCCGCGAACTGGGTTCTCCGGTTACCCCCAACCAGCTCAATACCGCACTGGTAGGGGAGGGCCTGGTCAACTATTTTGAACTGGCCGGCGCAATCGGGCAGCTGCTTTCCACCGGCCATCTGATTCAGGAGACGAAAGAGGAATCTGATGGCGCGGGGCAGCTGGTACTGAGCGGACTTGGCGAGAGAACGGCTGAGACCTTCCGCCGTGAGATCCCACGCACTGTTCGGGACAAGGCGATCGAGGCGTTGCGCCGCTGTATTTTGCAGGAGCGGTTTGAGAAGGAAAACCTGGCCGAGATTTCCGAAACGCGGGACGGTTTTCTGCTGACGCTGGCGATTCGGGATGTGGGGAATGACCTGCTTCGTCTTTCGCTCTATGCGCCGACCCGGGAGGTCTGCGAGACGATGCGGCAGAATTTCCTTCGCGATCCCACGGTGGTTTACCGCGCGGTGTTATCCTCCTTGATGGGGGAGGCGCTGCGGGATCTTTCCTTTTTGGCGCATTCGCCCAAGGAGGAGAGCGACGGATAGGGCCGGCGATACTATTCAGAAACAAAAACGGACGGATCTTTTAAGATCCGTCCGTTTTTTGGGTTATTCTACCGTGACCGATTTGGCGAGATTGCGGGGTTTGTCGATGTCGCAGCCCCGCGCCCTGGCGACAAAGTAAGCGATCAGTTGCAGCACCGTCACCGCGGGGAAGGGCATAAACAGGTCGTCAAAGTCCTGCAGCGGCAGGACGGTATCGGCGACATCTCCCGATATGGTCTCTCCCTGTTTGGCGATGACAAAGACCGACGCTCCCCGGGCGGTTGTCTCCTTGATGTTGGAGAGCATCTTGGGCAGCAGCGCCGTCTGGGTGCAGAGAGCGATCACCGGTGTTCCCTCGGTGATCAGCGAGATAGTTCCGTGTTTGAGCTCTCCTGCGGCATAGGCTTCGCAGTGAATGTAGGAGATCTCCTTGAGTTTGAGAGAACCCTCGCAGGCGAGAGCGTAGTCGATGCCACGGCCCAGGAAAAAGAGATGTTCAGCATCCACCAGCGGTCGGACCGAAGCCTCAATCTGATCCTGCAGTGCCAATGCATCGCGCACTGCTTTTTCGCAGGACAACAGCTGAGCGGTCAAACTGCGTTCCTGCTCCTCCGAGAGGGTGCCCCGCGCCCGTCCAAGGGTAAAGGCGATCATGTAGAGCAGGGAGATCTGTACCGAATAGGCCTTGGTGCTCGCGACCGAAATTTCCGGCCCTGCGAAGGTATACAGCACATAATCGGCCTCCCGTGCGATGGAGGAACCCGCAACATTGACGATGGCCAGTGTGGCGAGACCACGGGCCTTTGCCAGACGCAGCGCCGCAAGACTGTCGGCTGTTTCACCGGACTGGGAGACGATAATAACCAGGGTGTCCTCGGTCAGGATGGGGTCGCGGTAACGGAATTCGCTGGCGATATCGACCTCCACCGGAATCCGGGCCAGCTTTTCCATAACCGATTTTCCGATCATACCAGCATGCATCGCGGTGCCGCAGGCGACGATCTGGATCCGGTTGAAGCGGGCAAAAAAGTCCTGCGGCAATCCGTCGCCGGTCCAGTCCGGCAGACCGTTTTTCACCCGGGGGGAGACGGTATGGCGCAGTGCATCGGGCTGTTCGTGGATCTCCTTGAGCATAAAATGCTCGTATCCATCCTTTTGCGCCTGCTCAACGTCCCAGGTAACCGTCTGGATCTCCTTGTGATGCTCGCAGCCGTCCAGTCCGATGAGACGGATCCGTTCCGGGGTGACGATTGCGATTTCTCCCTCGTCGAGCACGAGATAGCGGTTGGTGTAGCGAATGACAGCGGTGACGTCGGATGCGACAAAGTTTTCCCCGTTTCCCAGCGCGGCCAGGAGCGGACCGTCCTTGCGTACGGCATAGAGGGTGTTGGGATGATCGGAAAACATGATGACAAAGGCATAAGCGCCCTCTATTCCGTTGAGTGCTTCCCGGATGGCGTCAATCGGATCACCGTGATAGCAGTAATCGAGATAGCAGGCGGCGATCTCGGTGTCGGTCTGGGATTGGAAGGAATAGCCCTGTTCGAGCAGAAGCTCCCGCAGTGAAAGGTAGTTTTCGATGATGCCGTTATGCACCAGCATCACCCGTTCGGTTCCGTGGGGATGGGCATTTTCGTCGGTGGGACCTCCATGAGTTGCCCAGCGGGTATGCCCCATGCCGCAGCATCCCCGCAGCGGGTGTTCCTCCACTGCCCGGCGCAGGTTGGACAGGCGGCCCGAGCGCTTGGCAGTATGAAACATCCCATTGTCGCTGACAAGGATGCCGGCCGAGTCATATCCCCGATACTCCAGCCGTTCGAGGCCGTCAAGAAGGATGGGACAAGCCTCCCGGTGGCCGGAATAGCCGATGATACCACACATAAAAGGTACTCCTTTTCAATTTTTTTCTTTCCGCGTCCGTATTTGTCCCGCCGGTTGCCCGACGGATTTGCCGGCCGCTGCGTCCGAAAGAAAAGGACGGAGAGGCATCCGCCGAATTGTCGATGACCTCCCACCTCGTCAACCGCCCGCTTTGAGGGCCGGGCGGTTCTGGCGCTTTGGTTCGGGAATCCGCGTGTTTGACTCCCTGTTTGTTTGCTGCTTCAATCCCCCTCCTTTCTTCCCGGTATTATCTCACAAATACCCATTCTTTGCAACACTTGCCCTCGTTCCATTCTATGCATGCCGGCGCGTTGGGTGCAGGATAGCGTCAAATTCCGATCAGACTGCAATTGAAAAGAGGCGGCGTGACATCAGCCACGCCGCCTCCTGCAGCAAATCAGACCGGTTATACCATCAGCGCATAGCGCAGGATGAAAAGAATACCCAGTACAGTGATGGTGGGGTTGAGTTCCCGGAACTTGCCGGTCAGGCACTTGACCACAACATAGCTCATAATGCCGAAGGCGATGCCATTGGAGATTCCGTAGGTCAGCGGCATCATGATCATCGTCAAAAAGGCGGGGATCGCTTCGGTCGGATCGGAGAAGTCAAGGCTACGCAGCGACGAACCGATCATCAGTACGCCGACATAGATCAGCGCGGGGGCTGCCGCCGCCAGCGGAATGATGCCGATAAAGGGGGCAAGAAGCAGCGAAGCGAGGAAGAGAAGGGCAGTCACGACGGAGGACAGACCGGTGCGGCCTCCTTCCGAGACGCCCGCACTCGATTCGACGAAGGTGGTGACGGTCGAGGTGCCGAGGAAGGCGCCGGCCATCGTCGCGATCGAGTCGGAAAGAAGCGCCTGCTTCATATTTTTGACGTCGCCATGTTCGTCGAGCATCCCGGCGCCCTGGGCTGTACCGACCAGGGTACCGATCGTATCGAACATATCGATCAGCGAAAGGGAGATAACGACGACAAAGATCTTGGAAAGGACGGCCAGCAGTCCCTGTCCGGCAAACATCGAGGAAAAGCCGGAGAACATGGCGCCCAGCGAGAAGGAGGCATATTCCGAAAACATTGGTACGATGTTCAGCGACAGCTGTTCAGGGAGGACAGTGACCCCCAGCGGAATACCGACAGCGGTGGCGATGAGAATCCCGAGAACCATGCCGCCCTTCATCCGTTTGCTGCTGCAGACGGCGATGACCAGCAGGCCGACCAACGCGACCACCGCATTGCGGGAGCCAGCGCCTGCCGAGAAATCGGAGAAGTTGACAACGCCGACCAGGGTGGAGTCGTTGTTGATGACGATACCGCCGTTGACCAGGCCGATAAAGGCGATGAAAAGTCCGATACCGGCTGAAATGGCCACCTTCAGATTGTGGGGCAGGGCGCGGACAATCGCCTCCCGCAGGCCCAGCAGCGAGACGGCAAAGAAAAGGACGCCCGAGATAAAGACAATGGCGAGGCCTTCGGCGTAGCTGTAGCCCATTCCAAGCATGACCGTGTAAGCAAAGGTGGCATTGAGGCCAAGTCCGGGGGCCAGGGCAAACGGCAGGTTGGCCAGCAGCGCCATAAGGGTGGTGCCAACAAACGCGCCCAGACAGGTCGCGATAAAGACACAGCTTTCGATTTGTGCGGCGAGAGCGGGATCGCCCATGATGTAGGCGGGATCTGCCAGCGTCTTGGGATTGCTGGCAAGGATATAGGCCATTGCCATAAAGGTGGTCAATCCGGCGATTACTTCGGTTTTGACGGTGGTTTTGTTCTGGGTCAGAGAAAACGTTCGATCAAGCCAGGCATTCATGGTCATTCTCCTTTTTTCAAGCTGAAACAATAAAGTAAGAATACCCCAGCTTTTCTAAAAAATCAATCGAATTGCCGTAATTTCGACATATTTTTGTAAAAAAGCGGCGCGGATATCCGCGCCGCCCTGTACAATGGCGAAGAATCAGACGGGAACCGGAAGACCCAGAATCATTTTGGCGCATTTGTAGACGTCGCCGCATCCCAACGTGATGACCAGGTCACCCGGTTCAGCGTGGGAGAGGATATAGTCCCGGATCTCGGCGAAGGTTTCAAACCAAACGCTGCCGGGAATCTTTGCGGCAAGGTCCGCAGTGGAGATGCCATAGGTGTTGTGTTCCCGGCCGCCCATGATGGCGGACATGACCACCCGGTCGGCGATGGGAAGAGCCTGCGCGAATTCATCGAGCAGCAGTGCCGTTCGGGAGAAGGTGAACGGCTGAAAAACCGCCCATACCTTACGAAAATCCAGCTCCTTGGCGGCGCGCAGGGTGGCGGCAATTTCGGTCGGATGATGCGCGTAATCGTCAGCTACGGTGATGCCGTTGATCCGGCCGAGCACCTCAAAGCGGCGATGTACGCCGGTAAAAGCGGACAGACCCTCCGCGAGGGCGCGGAGCGGGGCGCCTGCCTCCAGCGAAGCAGCACAGGCCGCGACGGCGTTGAGAATGTTGTGCCGCCCCGGTACACACAGCGAGAGGGAAAGCAGCCGCCCGTTATGGGAGCAGAGGGAGAAGGCGCAATGTGCCCCGTCCTTCCAGACAATATCGTCGGGGTAGTAGTCATTGTGGGAGGAAAAGCCAAAGGAGATCCGCTTTTGTTTTGTCAGCCCCTCGACCGCCCGGCAGGTGTTGGGATCGTCTCCGTTGTAGAGGACGGTGCGGGAGGTGTTTTCGGCGAAGCGGTGAAAAGACGCAATCAGCCGGTCCATCGTTTTAAAGTAGTCCAGATGGTCGTCGTCGATGTTGAGGATGACCGAAATGTCAGGGGAGAGATGCAGAAAGGTATCGACGAATTCACAGGCTTCCACCGTCATCGTATCCGAGCTGCCGGCCCGGCCGCTGCCTCCGATGGCGTTGATCTTTCCGCCGATTACCGCCGACGGATCGAGGCCGGCAGCCAGCAGGATCTGAGTGGTCATCGCGGTGGTGGTGGTTTTTCCGTGGGTTCCGGCGATGCAGACACAGTTGGAATAGCGGCGGGAGAGCAGCCCAAGCAGCTCGCTGCGCTCGATCACCGGAAGATTGCGCCGCCGGGCCTCAACCAGCTCCACGTTATCCGGCATGATTGCCGCCGAGTAGACGACTGCCTGGGCGTCGGTGAGGTTGGAAGGGTCGTGGCCGATCGATACCGGAATGCCCATCGCACGCTCCTGGTCGATCGTGTCGCCGGGATTGTTATCCGAGCCGCTGATCTGGTAGCCCTGGGCATGCAGAATCTGTACAATGGGGAACATCCCGGAACCGCCGATTCCGACAAAATGAAGCCGGCGGCAGGAATGGAGAAGATCTTCTGACAAAGCGGGCATACAAGCCACCTCCGAGTCTGTTGTCCGGATCCGGGAACGCCGATCCAAGTGTTGACGCGCCGGGACCCTCTTAAACGATTCCTTCGATATTATAGCACACAACACCGGCGTACAGAAGCCGGAAAATCAGATTTCCTAAACCGAAGGGACGCTGAATAAATGGATTCAACCGGCGGATACTTAAAGGGAGTGAAAAAATTCCATTACGGCATTGGGAGGAAAAGGATGAACATCACTGGCATCAAAATCAGAAGGACCTATGAGGACAGCCGCCTTCGCGCGCTGGTTTCGCTCACGCTGGAGGGGGATTTTGCCGTTCACGATATCAAAATCATCGAGGGGGCGGAACGGCTGTTTGTCGCGATGCCGAGCCGTCGGGACGAACAGGGAAATTTCCGGGATATCTGCCATCCGATCACGGCGCAGGCCCGTCAGATCCTCGAATCAGAAATTCTTTCCGCCTACCATGAATACCTCCGGGAAAGCGGGAGACCGGATTCTTCGCAGGAGGAGGGGAACCTTTCGGAGCATCCGCCCGTAGAATGAAGTAATTTTCATTCGACGGGAGGAAGCGGTATGGAGCGCCTGCAGGAGAGAGAATTCCCGGACCGTCCAAGTCAGCTGTTTCGGATCATCCGGATTGAATGCGACCGTCCGCTCGAAGGACTGCGCGCGCTGCTGTGGGGGGAGTCCCCCTGGGCTGAGCCGCTCGGACGGGAATTGACCCAGGCGGGAACCCAGGTCCGGTACGGCCAGGAAGCGGTGGAGACAGAAGACCAGTTTGACCTTATCGTGCTGTTTGAAGAACTGTCTGCTGATACGCTCGGCTCCCTTGCCTGTGCCGGTGCGCTGGTGGTCGATGCTGTCCGGCAAAAAAATGTTGAATGGACGGTCTACGATCCCGCCCTGCATTACCGAAGAATCCGGGTGGTTTCGATCGCCGGATTCTGAGGGCCCCGAAAAAACAGAAAAATGAACGGCAAAAGAGATCAAAACGAAGAAAATTGATGCAGGTCATGCAATTAAAGCTTGCATTTGCTTGATTTCTCGGCCTTTTCTGCTATACTAAGGGGCAGGTATTGCAAAAAGGAGGATCTATCATGCATAAAGATCTCATCGGGCTGATCACAGGGATGATGCCCAAGTTTTCCAAGGGTCAAAAGCAGATTGCACGATATATCATTGAACATTATGACAAGGCGGCCTTTATGACCGCTGCGCGGCTCGGACAGGCGGTTGGGGTCAGCGAATCGACCGTCGTGCGCTTTGCCTCCGAATTGGGGTATGAGGGATATCCGCAGCTGCAGCGTTCCCTCCAGGAACTGATCCGCAACCGGCTGACTACCGTGCAGCGGATGGAACTGACCGATGAACAGCTTGGCGGCGGCGATATTGTCGACCGGGTGCTGTCGATGGATATCGACAAGATCCGCCGGACCCTCGAGGAGGTGTCCCGGGCCGATTTTGCCCGTATTGTCGACACGCTGCTCCGCGCGAAGACCATCTATCTGATGGGAATTCGATCCTCCGCGTCGCTGGCCAGCTTCATGGCTTTCTATTTCAACCATGTTTTTGACAACAACGTCCGTCTGGTAACTTCGGCGTCCACCTCCGATGTCTTTGAACAGCTGCTGCGGATTCAGGAGGGGGATGTCTTTTTCGGCATCAGCTTCCCGCGCTACAGCAAGCGGACCTTCACCGCGATGAAGTTCGCCAAGGAGCGCGGCGCAACCGCCATTGCCCTGACCGATTCAAGCCTCGCACCGATCGGCGAGATCGCCGACCTGCGGCTCTATGCCCGCAGTGAGATGGCCTCCTTTGTCGATTCCCTCGTTGCGCCGCTTTCGCTGATCAATGCCCTGATTGTGGCGATCGGCATCAAGCGCAAGGAGGAGACCAGCCGTGCATATGCGGAGCTGGAGCGGATCTGGGACCGCTATGAGGTGTATACCAAAGCGGGCGACGGGGAGCATTGATGAAGGATCGCTATGATGTGATTGTGGTCGGAGCCGGGGCGGCCGGATCGATGGCAGCGGGACAAGCCGCCGCGCACGGCGCGTCGGTTCTGCTGCTGGATAAGAACGCCCGGATCGGCCGCAAGCTGATGATCACCGGGAAAGGCCGCTGCAACGTGACCAATGAGTGTGGCCGGGACCGGTTTTTGGAGGCAGTGAGAAGAAATCCCCGCTTCCTGTACAGTGCCTTTGACGCTTTTCCACCCCGGGCAGTGATGCAGTTTTTTGAAGAACAGGGGGTTGCGCTCAAAACAGAGCGTGGCGCGAGGGTTTTTCCTGTATCGGACAAGGCGGTAGATATTGTCGACGCACTGCGCCGTTTTCTGATCCGCAGCGGGGTGGAACTCTGCCAGAACCGGGTCGTGTCGCTGCTGACCGAAGCGGACCGGGTGTGCGGGGTTATAACGGCCGATGGGACAAGCCGGAAGGGGGACGCCGTCGTGCTTGCGACCGGCGGCCTGAGTTATCCGCTTACCGGGTCGACTGGGGATGGATACCGGTTGGCCGAATCGGTCGGACATACGGTATTACCTACCGGGCCGTCCCTGACGGCGCTGGTGACCAACGAGGACTGGTGTGGGGATTTGATGGGGCTTTCCCTGAAAAATGTGACCCTGACCCTGCAGAAAGGAAAAAAGACGGTATTTTCCGAGCTGGGGGAGCTGATGTTCACCCACTTCGGCATCTCCGGTCCGCTGGTTTTGTCCGCGTCAAGCTACATTGATGGGGATTGTGCCGATTACTGCCTGTCGGTCGATCTCAAGCCCGGGCTGGATCACGCGAAGCTGGACGCACGGCTGCTGCGGGACTGGGAGGAGATCAAAAATCGAACCTTCTCCAATTCGCTGGGGCGTCTGCTGCCCCATTCGCTGATCCCGGTTGTGGTATTGCTGTCGGGTATCGACCCGAAGACGCAGGTCAACGCGGTAACCCGGGAACAGCGCAGCAGGCTGGTATCGCTGCTTAAGGCGCTTCCGATGACGGTGCGTTCCCTGCGCCCGGTGGAGGAAGCGGTGGTAACACGGGGCGGAGTCAAAACCGCCGAGGTCAACCCCAAAACAATGGAGTCCAAGATTGTAAAGGGACTTTACTTTGCAGGGGAGCTGTTGGATCTGGACGCGGTAACGGGTGGATTTAATCTGCAGATTGCTTTTTCCACCGGTTATCTTGCGGGGATTTCGGCGGCTGCCCGCCAAGATGAAAACTGAGGAAATGAGGCAATATCGGATGAATCATCCCATCTCAATTGCAATCGACGGTCCGGCCGCCGCAGGAAAGAGCACCGTTGCACGCCGCCTGGCTGCGGAACTGGGTTTTCTGTATGTGGATACCGGGGCGCTTTACCGCGCGATTGGATACGCGGTGCTGACCGCAAAGCAGGATCCCGCAGACGCCGCGGCGGTGGAGGCGCTGCTTCCGTCGCTGCAGCTCTCGATCCGGTATGTGGACGGAGTGCAGCGCATCTTTCTCAACGGACAGGACGTCAGCGAGGAGATCCGGCTGCCCGAAATGTCGATGGCCGCTTCCCGGGTGTCCGCCATTCCGGCGGTGCGCGCCTTTCTGCTCGATCTGCAGCGGGATTTCGCCCGCAGGGAAAGCGTCGTGATGGATGGACGGGATATCGGCACCGTGGTGCTGCCCGATGCCGCTGTGAAGTTCTTTTTGACCGCATCCCCCGAGGACCGGGCCCGGCGCCGGATGCGGGAGTTCGAACAAAAGGGACAGACGGTCGATTATGGCGCGCTTCTTTCCGAGATCAAACAGCGGGACTACAATGATTCTCACCGGCCGATCGCTCCGCTGGTGCAGGCGCCGGACGCCCTGCTGGTTGACAACACCCATCTGACCCTGGAGGAGACGGTCCGGACCATGAAGTCCTATGCAGAGGAGAAACTCTGATGTACTGGTTTTTTGTTTTGGCCCGTTCGGTTGTCTGGGCGGTATTTCAGGTGGTGTTTTCCATCGAATATCGTGGCCGGGAGAATATTCCCCGGGAAAAGGGTGGCTACATACTGGCCAGCAACCATACTTCCTATCTTGATCCGGTGGTGATCGCCTTTCCGCTGCGGCGCTGGGCACGCTTTCTGGCGAAGGGGGAGCTGGAGAAAAATATCTGGGGCAAGCTGCTCTTCTCCGCGCTGGGCATTGTGCCGATCGACCGGGGGAGCGGCGACCTGAGCGCCCTGGACCGCTGCGCGCAGCTGACCCGCGAGGGGCATGTGCTGGGGATCTTTCCGGAGGGAACCCGCTACCCTCAGGATCACCCTGGCAAGCCCAAGTCGGGGATGGCGCTGATCGCGAAGATGACAGGGGCGGATATCTTGCCCTGTGCGGTGCGGTATGAGCGTCCGATTCGTTTTCGCAGCCGGATCTATGTTCAGTACGGTCCGGTGATTCCCGCCGGGCAGCTGGGCCTGGAGGAGGAGAGTCCTCGGGCGCTGCGCCGTTGCACCAAGCGGGTGTGGGGGGAGATTCTGACCATGCTGGGGGTGGAGAAGAATGAAGGCTAAACTGACGGTCGCGGAGACGGCCGGCTTTTGCTTCGGCGTACAGCGGGCTGCCGATCTGGTGACCGCCTGCCTGGACGCAGGGGAAAAAGTCTGCACGCTGGGGCCGCTGATCCATAACCGGCAGTTTGTGGACGAGCTGGCCGCACGGGGAGCGGCGGTAGTGGATTCCCCGGCGCAGGACACCGACGGACGCAGAATTGTCATCCGTTCTCATGGAGTCCCCCGGAAGATCTATGACGAAATTGAGGCGCTGGGTCTGCCCGTCACCGATGCTACCTGCCCGTTCGTACTCAAGATCCATCGGATTGCCGCGTCGGTTCCCGAGGATGGCCTGTTGGTTGTGGTGGGGGATGAGGCCCACCCTGAAGTGCAGGGAATCATCGGGCACTGCAGCGGTACGGTTCGGGTCGTTTCTTCTCCCGAGGAAATTTTACAGATCCCACATGAATATTTTGCACGAAAAAGCGACATCATTTTTGTATGCCAGACAACCTTTCAGAAAAATGTCTGGGAAAAATGCGCTGTAACCGCAAAAAAGGTGTGTACAAACGCGAAAATTTTTGATACAATATGTAATGCTACATCCTTGCGTCAGCAGGAGGCAGCCAGACTGGCAGAGAAATCCGACGTGATGATCGTCATCGGCGGATCTCACAGTTCGAATACGGCCAAGCTTGCGGCGATCTGCCGCCCGCTGTGCAAAACCGTTTTGATCGAGACGGCGGCTGAGCTTGACCCGGCGGACTTTGAAGGGGCCCGGTCGATCGCAATCACGGCGGGTGCTTCAACACCAGCCCGTATAATTAAGGAGGTACACGAAACCATGAGTGAGATTTTGGAAAATCAGAATCAGGAAGAGCTTAGCTTTGAGGAGATGCTCAATCAGTCCTTCAAAAGTACATACAACGGGGAGAAGGTCACCGGAATTGTCACCAGCATTGCGCCCAACGAGATTGCTGTTGATATCGGTACCAAGCATGCCGGTTATGTACCGCTTAGCGAGCTGACCGACGATCCTGCTGCCAAGCCGGAGGATCTTGTCCACAAGGGGGATGAGCTCGAGCTCCTGGTTGTTCGTGTCAATGATGTGGAAGGCACTGTCATGCTGTCCAAGAAGCGGCTTGACGCGCAGGCCGGCTTTGAGAAGGTCATGGGCGCAGCGGATAGCCAGGAAGTTCTGGATGGCGTGGTCACCGAGGTGATCAAGGGCGGTGTGCTCGCACTGACCAACGGTGTGAAGGTCTTTATCCCCGCTTCCCAGGCGACGATGTCCCGCGGCGAGCCGCTTGAGGGACTGCTGCGGAAGCAGGTTCAGTTTAAGATTCTTGAGGTCAACCGTCAGCGCCGCCGCGCTGTCGGCTCGATCCGGGCTGTGCTGCGCGATCAGCGCAAGGAGCTGGAGGAGAAGTTCTGGGCCGATGTCGAAGTTGGCAAGCATTACACCGGTACCGTCAAGTCGCTGACCGATTATGGTGCGTTTGTCGACCTGGGCGGCGTGGACGGCATGGTGCATATCTCTGAGCTGTCCTGGGGCAAGATCAAGCATCCGTCCCAGGTGGTCAAGGTCGGAGATGTCATCGACGTCTATGTCAAGGACATCGATCCGGAGAAGAAGAAGATCTCCCTGGGCTACAAAAAGGACGAGGACAACCCCTGGACCATCCTGCAGAACAACTATTCGGTTGGACAGGTTGTTTCGGTCAAGATTGTTTCGCTCACCGCGTTCGGCGCCTTTGCTGAGCTGATTCCCGGAATCGACGGCCTGATCCATATCAGCCAGATTTCCCGTGAGCGGGTTGGGAAGCCCTCCGATGTTCTGTCGGTTGGTCAGCAGGTGGACGTCAAGATCACTGAGCTGGATTTCGAGCGCCACAGAATCAGCCTTTCCATCAAGGCCCTGCTCGAGGAGCAGGCCGAGGCAGAGGCAGCTCCCGCCGAGCCGGCTGAATAATTAACTGCTGCGTAAGCAAAAAGCGCCATCCGATTGGATGGCGCTTTTGTTATGCCTAGGCGCGGTTTGCGCGGCTTATCGCTGCGGGACAGCGGGAAGGATCGATCCGCCATTGGCAGTTGACGCAGCCCCGGCAGGGTTCGATTGCGTCGTCCCGCCCTTCGAGAGCCTTGCGGGCCCAGCCGGGATCGGCCAGAATGCCGCGGCCGATAGCGACAAAATCGCAGAATCCCCCTTGTATCAGAAAATCCGCCTGCCGGGGTGTGCGGATTTCGTTGGAAAGGATGACCGGGACCGGAGATTCTTTGGCCAGCTTAGCGCCATGCCAAACGACGGTGTTGCAAGGGAACTGTGCAGGAATGTCGGGATCCGGCTCCGGCATGACAATACCGCGAGAAAGATGAATCAGATCCACCGGCGCCTTCGCCACCTCGCGGAAATTTTGCTGTGCCGTGGCGAAATCGGGGGTGTTGCAGCCCAAGCGGACCGAAAGCAGCATCCGGTTTCCTACTTCCTGGCGGATTGCAGCAAGGGTTTCGGTGACAATCCGGGTGCGGCTCTCTGCATCACAGCCGGCGTAACGTCCGGTGCGCCGGTTGCAGACGGGATCGAGGAAACGGTAATACAGGTAGCCGTGGGTTCCGTGCAGTTCGATGCCGTCGAACCCGGCCTGCAGAGCGCGCCGGGCTGCGGCGACATGCGCTGCCTCAATTTCGGGTATCTCCTCATCGGGAACCGTCCGGGATAGATACGCTCCGTTAAAGTACTCAGGGGAAGGACCGATTTTTTTTGCCGCCGGATCCCGGGACACGGCGCCAGCGTAGCACAGCTGCACCATCGCCACCGATCCGGAGGCATGAATAGCCTCGGCAAGGCGGGCCATCCCGTCCAGCTGTTTGTCCTGCCAGAGTCCAAGCGTTTGCGGATGTACCCGGGCATCTGGTGCGACAGCGACGGCTTCCACCACCGTCAGGCCCACCCGGTCCGAGGCTCTTCGGTAATGTTCGATAGACTGCATACTGACTGTTCCATCAGCCAGATTGAGCGGATAACGCACCATCGGCGGCATAACGATTCGGTTGGAAAAGGTCCATTTCCCGATGGTTTTCGGAGAAGCAAGCGTGTTCATACAGTTCCCTCCCTGCAGTATCGATGGATGGCGTTTTATTCATTATATCAC
>CASEBP010000021.1 GCA_949285275.1 uncultured Oscillospiraceae bacterium
ATAACGTGACTGAAGCATTAATCAACTTCTTCCAAGATACTGGCTTTGCCAATATCTCCTGGCAGCAGGCTGTTATGATTCTGGTCTCGTTCGTTTTGATGTATCTTGCGATCGTCAAGAAGTTCGAGCCGTTGCTGCTGCTCCCCATCGCGTTCGGCATGTTCCTGGCCAACTTCCCGCTCGGCGGCGTCAACGACCTGCCCAATGAGACGCTCCGCCTGCTCGGCACCTTGCCAGAAGCCTCCAAAAACCTTAATGCTGAAGCTGACTTTGTTGGCCTGATGCAGTCGGGCGAACACCTGATGCAGCGGATGAATGAAAGCGGCGTCTGGGAAGTCTATGCTATGAAGTCCAACTACGGCGGCCTGCTTTACTACCTCGGCCGCGGCGTCAAGCTCGGCATCTATCCGCCGCTGATCTTCATGGGCATCGGTGCAATGACCGACTTTGCTCCGCTGATCTCCAACCCGAAGAGCATTCTGCTCGGCGGCGCTGCCCAGCTCGGCATCTTCTTTGCGTACATCGGCGCCTGCCTGATCGGATTTACCCCCCAAGAGGCCGGTTCTATCGGCATCATCGGCGGCGCGGACGGCCCGACCGCCCTTTACCTCACTGCGAAGCTGGCGGATCACCTCCTTGGACCGATCGCTGTTGCGGCCTATTCCTATATGGCGCTTGTCCCGGTCATTCAGCCTCCGATCATGAAAGCGCTGACCACCAAGAAGGAGCGCCAGATCGTCATGAGTATGGATCAGCTCCGTCCGGTTTCCAAGACCGAGAAGATCATCTTCCCGATCGCCGTCACCACCCTGGTTGGCCTGATCCTGCCCTCGACCGTGCCGCTGCTCGGCATGCTGATGCTTGGAAACCTGATGAAGGAATCCGGCGTCGTCGAGCGTATCAGCAAGACCGCGCAGAACGAACTGATGAACATCGTCACTATCTTCCTGGGCGTTTCGGTCGGCTCTACCGCTACGGCGGAAGCCTTCCTCAACACCAAGACCCTCGGAATCCTGGCGATGGGCGTTCTGGCCTTCTCGTTCGGCACTTCCGGTGGTGTCCTGCTTGGCAAGCTGATGAACATCATCAGTGTTTCGATGGGCGGCAAGCCCATCAACCCGCTGATCGGCTCGGCTGGTGTTTCGGCCGTTCCGATGGCCGCCCGCGTTTCGCAGGTGGTCGGACAGAAGGAGAACCCCTCCAACTTCCTGCTCATGCATGCTATGGGCCCGAACGTTGCGGGTGTTATCGGTTCGGCGATCGCCGCCGGTATCCTTCTCTCGGTTCTTGGCTAATTATTCCTTTCCGGAGGGACGGGAAAATTCCCGTCCCTCTCTTTTTTGTAGAAAAGCAACACCGCACTGACGAAAAAAAGCGGGGATATCCTGAAGATATCCCCGCTTTTAAATATCCGGATTCAGCTGCCGGAGGCCGTATCATACGGCCACTGCTCAATTGCGCCAAAATCATAGACATGGTTGTACCCCAACGCAACCAGGCTGCGGGCCGCCTCCTCACTGTGCGTCTCGCTGTCCGAGTAAACCAGGATCAGCGCCCTCAGGTCAGGCCGAAGCACCGCAATTTGCGCTTCCAACTCCTCCGCCGAAACCCGGACAGCGCCCGGAATGTGTTCCTCCTGGTATGCCGCTTCATCCCGCAGATCCAGCAGCAGATATTCCGGATCCTCCTGCATCAGGCTCAGGGCATTTTCCGGGGTGATCTTGGTGTAGACCGGCTCCATCGTACACCAACTGGGGTTGACTGCCTCCTCCACTGCGGAAGCTTCGGAGGAAACGGATGTCTGCGAATGCTGTGCAGCAGGCTCCCCGGCCTCCTCGGTCATCATCCCGATCCCCAGTTCCAGTCGCTGGGCCGTCGTCATCCCCGGTTCATAGGCCACCAGTGCTCCTTCGCTGTCGATGAAGAAGGTCATCGGCAGCCCGCTTGCCCCGAAGGCCTGGGCCATCTGCAGATCCTGATCATCGTAGTAAACCGGCAGCCGTTCCCAGCCGTTCTCCTGCAAAAATGCCTCTGCCGTTTCCCGGGTCTCTCCTACATTCAGAATGACAAACTGTACCGACTCGCCGTAGCGATCATAGATCTCCAGAAAATCCGGCATCTCCTGCCGGCAATAGGTGCACCAGGTCGCCCAAAAGTTGAGAACCAGCGGCTTGCCCTGCAGATCGCCAAGGGTAATGATATTCCCATCCGGGTCGGTGAAGGACAGCTCCTGCGGGACATAGACCTTTTCCGGTGCGGCAGAGGACTCCAGAGACGGTGAAACAGAGGATTCCTGTCCGGGCGCCACCGCTGTCGGACCTTCTCCTCGCACCGTATCACCCAGCGCCCGATAAAGCGTCATTGCACCCGCCAGCAGCGCCACCAGCAGTACCGCCAACAGCACCGCCAGCAAAATCTTTTCCTTGTTCTTCATCGAATCCTCCTTTGATCAAGCCAACAGGGTCAGCCACTTGGTAAGCAGCCCCGTCATCATCAGCAATCCCATCGCTACCAGCAATCCGCCTGACACCAGGTTAACGACGCGGTAGTGAGATTTGATCCATCGGATCGCCGTCTCCAGCCGTTGCACCAGAAGCGCAGCCAACAGAAACGGAATCCCCAGCCCCAGACAGTAGCACAGCAGCAACAGCACGCCCTGTCCAACCGACCCCTGCTGTGATGCCAACAACAGCGCCGAGCCCAAAAATGCACCTACGCAGGGACTCCATCCGATCGAGAAGGCCAGTCCAAACAGAAAGGCCGCAAAAAATCCCGGTTTTTCTACCGCAATCTCCCGGTGGGTGACCCGGTTGAGCCATCCGATGGGGAGAACACCCAGGTAGTTCAGCCCAAACAACAAAATCAGCAGTCCGCCTGCGCGTTCAAGTAAAACGCTGTGCCGGGAAAGCACTACACCGAGGCCGCCCGCAACGGCTCCCATCGCGGTAAAGGCAGCGGTGAACCCCAGTACAAAACCCAGCGCGCCGGGCAGGGCACTGCGGTCCCGCTGAGCTCCTCCGGCAAAAAAGCTCAGATAAACCGGAAGCAGCGGAAGCAGGCAGGGGGACACAAAGGTAATGATCCCCTCCAGAAAGGTCAGGAAATATTGCATGGCGTCGTCTCCTTTTCTGAAAATATCATCCGATCCAGATCTGCGACGGTCAGCGAGGAAAGGTAGGCGGCACAAACGGCATTGAGCCCCTCCTGCAGCCGCTCAACCGCACCTGCCATTCCCGAAGCAAGAAGACAGGGCGTATCTATCTCCCCCGTCTTCCACCGGATGCTGACCGGCTGTTCCTCCACCGCGCGGCAGACTTCCCACAGCGGGATTTTCGCTGCATCACGCGCCGCACAGTATCCCCCGTGTTTTCCCGCCCGGGTCTCCACCAATCCAGCGCGATGAAGCATCGCCATCACCTTCCGCAAACGGGCAGGATTGGTGCAGATGCGGCCGGCCAACTCCTCGCTCGACATGGTGGAGCCGCTCCGTCCCAGCGCAACCAGCGCATAAACAGCAATCAGAAACAGTCCGGACATCAAATCCCCCCTTATTTGTAATTTTTAAAATTACAATTAAGATGTTCCCATTATACCAGATATTTTTTCATGGTCAAGGGGGTTTTTGTTTTCTTCCTCCCCAACCGGATCAAACCTCCTGCAAAAAAAGACGGCGCCGCCGGGCAGGGCAGCGCCGCAAAACTTACAGGGACATATCCAGCTCTAATCCCACCGGGCAGTGATCGCTCCCCAAGATATCGGAATAGATCAGACTGTCGGTGACCTTCTCCATCAGCCGGCGGGATACCACAAAATAGTCGATCCGCCATCCCGCGTTGTTGTCGCGGGCGTGGTAGAGATAGGACCACCAGCTGTATGCGCCGGTCCGGTCGGGATAAAGGGTGCGAAAGCTGTCAGCAAAGCCGCTGTTGAGCAATTGTGTAAACTTTTCCCGCTCCTCGTCAGTGAAGCCCGCATTTTTCCGATTCGGGCCGGGATTTTTCAGATCAATTTCCTGATGCGCCACATTCAAGTCGCCGCAGAGGATCACCGGCTTGCGTTGGTCCAGCGCCATCAGATATCTCCGGAAGGTATCCTCCCACTGCATCCGATACTCCAGTCGGGTCAATCCCCGCTGCGCGTTGGGGGTATAGACATTAACCAGATAGAAGGCGGGAAATTCCAGCGTAATGACCCGCCCTTCTTGGTCATGCTCCGGCTGCCCGATACCGTATTGCACCGACAGTGGCTCGCGACGGCAGAAAATAGCCGTCCCGGAATAGCCCTTCTTGATGGCGCTGTTCCAGTATTGATAATATCCCTCCAATTCCAGGGAAACCTGCCCCTCCTGTAGTTTTGTCTCCTGGATGCAGAAACAATCCGCCTGAATCTGCGAAAAGAAATCCAGGAATCCCTTGCCCAAACAGGCGCGCAGCCCGTTGACGTTCCAAGAAATCAGTCTCATGGTCGCACTTCCTTCTTTTTTCACGGCCGGCGCTTGTTGCCGCCGCATTTTTCTGTTATACTGTTGCAGGAATCAAACGGGGCTCTTTTGCCCCGTCACCGGGAGGAAAACCACATGAACGACGTAATGGAAGGACTGTATCAGGTCGTGCTCGACCGCAGATCCCATCCCCAGGAAGGATCCTACACCTGCTATCTGTTTGAAAAGGGATTGGACAAAATCTGCAAAAAGGTCGGCGAGGAGGCCTCGGAGGTCATTATCGCCGCCAAAAACGGCGACAACAGCGAAACCGCCGGGGAAATCTGCGACCTGCTTTACCACCTGCTGGTGCTGATGGCACAACAGGGAATCTCCACACAGGAGATCACTGCCATCCTCGAGCAGCGCCGGCAGAAGATCGGCAATCTCAAGGTCATGCACCAGAGCGATCACCAAAGCTGAATCTTTGTGTTACAAAACAGCCCGTCTTCTCTGGGGCGCCGCCGGCGTCCCGCGGAAAACGGGCCCTTTTTTATTCCTTTTCCTTGCTCTTTTTCAGGCGATTGCCGCAGCTCTTGCAGTAGGCAGTTCCGGCAGGATTGACGGTGTGGCACCGGGCACAAACGACGCCATCCTTGATTTCCGAGATTCTCGCGTTGATCTCGTTGATCTCGACCAACAGCTCGTCGACCTCCTGGATACAGACGACGATCAGGTCATAGTTATCGGTGCCGGTTTTCTGCTGTTCATAGGTCAGCGTTCCGATCCGCTCATAGGTACTCTGTACCTGCGAACGAAGCTGCATCAGCTGGAGCTTCAGCCGGGAGAGCTCCACCGCCGTACCGGTCTTGCGACCCGCTGTGTTAAGCACCTGTTTGGCACCGCTGACTGCCTGATCCAATATTCTCATCGTCGATCCCGTCCCTTCCTAAACTGGTCTTATTATAGCGCCCCCTTCCCGCAAATGCAAGGAGAAGCGGTCGTTTTATCCGATAAACTCCCGCAGGAGCGAATCCTTCGGAATATAGTGATAATCGATGTCGTCAAACGCCTCGAGGATCTCAACAATCTGCCGTACCTTGCCCGAGAAGGCCGGATGATCCCGCATTTCCCCAATCATCGGCAGGATATAGTGGTGAAAAACACATCCCTCGTAATCGAGCATCGAATCGATCTTATAGTCCACCGAATCGCGGAACGGATAGATGTACTTCTCCTCGCCGTCAAGGACATCCTCCCAGGCGAGCAGCGTCTCGAGCGGCGAGCGATTGCGGAAATTGTGGTCGCGAACCATTCGACGGATCAGCCGTGCATCCTTCGGGCAAAGTATCTCGGTCTCTCCGTCGAGGTATTCGGTCCGGGTGCTGACATAGATCCGGAACAGGTTTGAGGAATCCAGCACCTCCACCAAGCGGGGATTGATGGCATGCAGCCCTTCCATCACCAGCACGCCGTTTTCTCCCAAGGCGATTTCATGAACTGCCTCTGCGCGGCAGCTGCGTTCAAAATCAAAGGTCGGGAAGGTCGCATGTCCCGTCTCCAGCAGCTGCTTGAGGGTCGAATTGATCAGCGGCAGGTCAAGGGCTTCCACCGCCTCCATATCGGGACTTCCGTCCGGAAGGCGGGGATAATGCTCCATCCCCAGAAAGAAATCGTCCAGAGAAACCACCGGTGCGGAAACGCCGCGGCTTTGGAATTCCTGAGAAATCTTATGGGCAGTGGTCGTCTTTCCCGAAGAGGAAGGACCGGCAAGCAGCACAACCCGGTAGGGGTTCTTCGATTCAAGGATCAGGTCAACCGCCTCTTCGATCTGATGGTGGTAACCCTTCTCGCATTCCTCGACAAAGAACGCCGGATGGCGCGCAAGCAGATTGATCTCAGAGACCTGGATAATCGAATTTTTCTGTCGGCTGATAAGTTTCATAGAACTGCTTCACCCTTTCCTTTCGTTCTTTGAGTGTCGCATAGCGCTGCAAATATTCCGCCGGAAATTTATAATTGTAGATCCGCTCGATCGGACCCTGTCCCGGAGCGCGCAATTTGGTCACGCCACCGGCTCCCGCCGCGAAAATCGTATGCGTCTCATCCATAATAAAGACGTTGTAAAGCCCTTCCTTTCCCGGCGCAGCATAGCCGGTGTTGTCAAGACTTCCTATCGTATTCTTCTGCCGGTAGAGATAATAGGGCCGCAGTCCCGCCTGGCGGATTCGCTCACGGGCCAGATCCACCATTGCTGCAACCTGCCCCCGCCGCTCATAGAGCGCACGCTCCTGTGCCAGCGTACTCGCCCGCTTGAGGGTCAGTGCATGGACGGTGACATTATCCGGGCCAAGCGCCAGTACCCGTTCAAGCGACTGGGCAAATCCCTCAACCCCCTCACCGGGTAACCCGGCGATCAGATCCATATTGACACTGTCAAACCCAACCGACCGGACCAGCGAAAAGGCCTCCTCCACCTGGGCAGCGGTGTGGTTGCGCCCAACCGAGCGCAGCACCTCGTCGTTCATCGTCTGTGGATTGACGCTCACCCGTGTAACCCCTGCCGCCTTACAGGCCAGCAGGCGCTCCCGGTCGATTGTGTCCGGCCGTCCCGCCTCAACAGTATATTCCAGCAGATGGCTCAGATCAAAGCTTCGCTCGATTGCCCCAAAAAGGGCGGATAGCTGCGCTGCGTCGAGGGTGGTGGGGGTACCTCCGCCGAAATAGACCGTCTGCAGTGTCAGCCCCAGCTCCTTCGCGAGCGCACCGAACTCCTCAATTTCTTCGCACAGCTGCTCGACATAGGCGGGGATCAGCCCTTTCAGCCGCGCCACCTCCTGTGAAACAAAGGAGCAGTAGCTGCATCGCTGCGGGCAAAATGGAATCGAGACATAGAGGCTGAATCCGTCCGGCCGGCTCTGTTCATTGATCCGCTGTTCTGAGCGGCGGATTTCCTGCGCCAGGGCGATCATTCCGTCGTCGAGAAGGTACCGCTCCCTCATCAGGGCCGCCTGTGCGGCGTCGTCAAGTCCGTCGGCCGTCATCCGGTGAAAAAGTTTGACCGGTCGGACACCGGTGAGGATTCCCCACCGCAGCGGTTCGCAGCCGCTCTCCACCGCACAGCGGTAAAGCATTCGGGCGAGGGACAATTCCTCCTCCTGCGGATCGGAACATGGGGCTTCGCGGCGGGAAAACAGCCGGCCTTCCCGGCACAGAGAAACCGAAAGCGCCTGCGGCGTCCGCGAGACGCGCAGCCAATCCTCCCCCGCCGCGGGAAGCGCCTCCCCTTCAGCGGCGAGGGTCAGTCCCGGAAAAAACATCCGGGACAGCATTTCGATCTCATAACCGGAGGAAAGCCCCTCCCGGTAGAGAATCATCGGACCGCTTCCTTCATATACGGATTTCCCTGCCGCTCCTCTTCGAGGGAGGAAAGCTCGTCGTGGCCGGGCAGCACCCGGTAATTCCCGGGCAGATCGTGCAGCTTTCGGAGTGAGCGCAGAATGGTCGGATAATCCCCGCCGTCAAGGTCGGTACGCCCACACTCGAACCGGAAAAGGGTATCCCCCGAGAAGAGACAGTCTTCACAGAGGTAGCAGACCCCGCCCCGGGTATGGCCGGGGGTATCGAGCACTGCAAAGGAAAGGGATCCAACCTGGATCACATCCCCTTCCCGCACCAGACGAGTAGCCCGCAGATCGGTGTAGTCATTCAGATCAATATAGGGGGTCCACATCGCGCCCGGTTTGTTGCCGAGCATCGGCGCATCCTTTTCCCCAATGACCACCTCGGCCTGTGGATGGGCGGCGAGAAGCTTTTTGACCCCGCCGATATGATCAAAATGGCCATGCGTCAGAAGAATGGCGGCGAGCTGAAAATGATGCTCGTCGAGAATCCGGTTGACCCGCTCACCCTCGGCGCCCGGATCGATAACGGCGGCGTTCCCGTCGGGATCGGCCACCACATAGCAGTTGGTTTCAATCGGCCCGACACGGGTCTGATAGATGGTCATACTTCAGCCTCCTTGTGCTTCATGATTTCGTCGGTATCGAGCAGGATGGTGACCGGCCCGTCATTTTCCAGCGAGACCAGCATCTCCGCTCCAAATTTCCCCGTTGCAAGCTCCTGGACACCGGCCTGCCCGAGGAAGGAAACGTAACGCAGATAGAGCTCCTCGGCCAGCGGGGGACGCTCGGCGTTGATGAAGGACGGACGGCGCCCTTTGCGGCAGTCGGCGCAGAGGGTAAACTGGCTGACCACCAGCGCGCCGCCACCCACATCGAGCAGCGAACGGTTCATCTTTCCCTCTTCGTCCTCAAAAACCCGCAGTTCGGCCGTTTTCTGCGCCAAAAATCGCGCTTCCGCCTCAGTATCCCCCTGCCGGACCCCCAGCAGGATCAGATATCCCGAACCGATCTCCCCTATCGTCTCCTCGCCCACCGTGACCCTTGCCCGGCGGACCCGTTGAAGTAATGCTCTCATGACATCCTTCCTTTCCCGTTTCTCAGCCCGATACCCGTTCGACGCTGATAACGCCGGGCACCCGCTTGATCTGTGAAATGATATAAGAGAGCTGCGGCAGATCGCTGATTGTCATTGTGACATGGAAACTCAGCCGTCCGTCCTTGAGCTCCTTGGCCATAAAGGCGTGCAGCGGAACCCGCAGGTTGGACAGCAGCACACTCAGCTCCGCCAGTAGCCCGGCCCGATTGTTTCCGATGATCTCCACCGAGCTCTGGAAGCTCTCTTTGATGTTGCTGGCCCACTCGGTTTTAACCCAGCGTTCCTTCTGATTTTCGTCCTTAAGTGCTGAGGCGACGTTAACACAGTCCTTTTTGTGGATCGAAACGCCGTATCCCCGGGTCACAAACCCGATAATCTCATCGCCCGGCAGCGGATTACAGCATTTGGAAAACTTAACCAGGCATCCCTCCAGCCCTTCAACGATGACGCCGGAGGAGTCTTTGCGCTCCTTCTTCGGCTTAAGGGCCAGCGGCTTCTCCTCCTGCTCGGGCTTATAGAGCTTCTGGTATTCCTCACGAAGGTGCGGAAAGATCCGGGTAAAGGGCAACCCGCCGTAGCCGAGCGCCGCAAGCAAATCCTCGACGCTGGTCATATGCTGGCGCTTGGCCTCCACCAGCAGCAGCTGATCCCGCTGTTCGTCGGTGACGTTGATGTTCGCCCGTTTGAACTCCCGCTCAACCATCGCCGTTCCCTCGGCAATATTCTCCTCCCGCCGCTCCTTTTTGAACCAGCTGCGGATCTTGTTGCGGGCCTCGGTTGTCTTGACGATGTTGAGCCAGTCCCGGTTGGGGCCCTGAGTTTTGGAATTGGAGGTGATGATTTCGACAATCATCCCGGTCTGCACCTGGGTATCGATCGACACAATCTTGCCGTCGATCCGTGCCCCCGTCATCCGGTTGCCGACCGCCGAATGGATGGCATAGGCGAAATCCAGTACGGTAGCGCCGGCGGGCAGGCTGATGACGTCCCCTTTCGGCGTAAAGACAAAAACCTCCTCAGGAGCGATATCCGATTTGATCGACCGAACGATCTCCTCGGCGTCCTCCCCCTCCTGCTGGTTTTCGAGCAGCTGGCGCACCCAGGCAAGCCGCTCCTCGAGCTTGTCCTTGCCCTGAATGCCGACCTTGTATTTCCAGTGAGCCGCAATGCCGTATTCGGCGGTGTAGTGCATCTCCCAGGTCCGGATCTGGGTCTCGAACGGGATGCCTTCCTTATCGAAAACGGTGGTATGCAGCGACTGATACATGTTCTGCTTCGGGGTCGAGATATAGTCTTTGAAGCGGTTGGGAATCGGACGGAACATATCGTGAATAATTCCGAGGATGTTATAGCACTCGATGACCGAATCGACGATAATCCGCACCGCATAGATATCATAAACCTCGTCAAACGCGCGCCCCTGCATATATACCTTGCGGTAGATCCCGTAGATGCTCTTGACCCGCCCCTCGATATAGGCGTTGGGGTGCTCGACCTTGACCCGGTCGAAAATCCGCTGCTTGATGCTCGCCAAAAACCGCTGCCGCTCCTCTCTTTCAGCGAGCTGGCTCTCGATCTCGGCATAGGCGATCGGGTCCAGATACCGCAGCGAGGTATCCTCCAGCTCCTCCTTGATCCGGCGGATACCGAGGCGGTCGGCGATCGGCGCATAGATCTCCATCGTTTCGAGCGCCTTATACCGCCGCTTCTCATCCGGAAGGTACTGGAAGGTACGGGCGTTGTGCAGCCGGTCGGCCAGCTTAATGATTACCACCCGGATATCCTGCGCCATCGCCAGCAGCATCTTGCGAAGGTTTTCGGCCTGCTGCTCCTCCTTGGAGGTATAGGGAATCCGGCCCAGCTTGGTCACCCCATTGACCAGCTGAGCAATCTCCCCGCCAAACTGCTTCTCAATATCGGCCAGCGGCACGCCGGTGTCCTCTACCACATCGTGCAGCAGCGCGGCGGCAACCGATTCGCTGTCCATTCCCAGCTCGACCAGAATCTTGGCCACCGCAAGCGGGTGGATGATATATGGCTCGCCGGAACGCCGCTTCTGCTCCCCGTGCGCCGTCTCGGCCAGATGGTACGCCTTTTCGATCAGCTCGAGGTTATAGTTCTTTCCAGCCTGCCCGATAAACTCGCGTAATTCCTCAAAGGTCGTCGCGTGGTCTTCCTTTTGATCGCTCATATCGCAGCTACAAGCTCCTTCAGAATCAATGAATTTTCCAGCTGAACCTTGGCGGCCCCAGGGACGACCGCCAGGACCTCCCCGTCTCCGTTCCGGCGTCTTTCCACCAGGCCCAGTTCCAGCATCACCGACAGAGCAATGCGAAATCTCACATAGTCCAGCGGATGCTCCCGGGTCACCCGGCAATAGATCGCCTGCTCCGAAAGGGACAGTGCCCCCTTCTGCCGCAGATACCGGTAAACGACCGCCGTTTCCTCGCGGCTGGGGATCAGATCACGGACCGGGCCCTCGCGGCGCAGATACCGCTCATACCGCTGTTCCCCCTGCCACAGCGCCAGCAGATCACTGTGATGCAGCCGGTAATCGACACACCGGACCGAAACGCTGCGCTGTCCCTGGTATTCGTTGATCGATACCGCGCAGGCAATATCGATGGTTTCCCCCGGCAGCGCCTCCAGCTGGTCCGGGCGGGTAAAGAAGCAAAGCGCCGAAAGCTGCGCGCTCCCTCGGGACAGTCTGAGTTTACAGTGCTTTCCCCCTGAGAGGGGCACCACCTGTTCCAGGCGCATCCCATCAAGCAGAAAAACCGGGGCGGGATTTTCGCAGCCAAACGGCTCAAGGCAGGAAAGACGCCGCACCGCATCGACGGTCAGCTGATCGGGCGATACCACCGCATCAATGGTCAGCCGTGGAATCGGCATCTCCCCACAATCGGCGGCATATCGTTCCAGGGCGTCGGCAAACTCCCCGATTTTATCGGTATCCAAGGAAAAACCGGCTGCCATCGGATGCCCGCCGTAACGGGTCAGCAAATGGCCGCAGGCGGCAACCGCATCGATCAGGGAAAACCCTTCCACGCTGCGTCCCGATCCCTTGGCCGAACTGCCGTCACAGGCAATGATCAGACAGGGCTTTCCAAACCGCTCGACCAGGCGGGAGCAGACAATTCCGACCACCCCGGCCTGAAAATCCTCTCCCGAAAAAACAAGGATCCTCCGGCGAATTTGCGCTGGATTTTTCTGGATCTGTGCAGCAATCCGGTCGGCAATCTTCTTTTCTTCCTCCCGCCGCAGCACATTGCGCTCCTCCATCTGCCCGGCCAGTTCCCGCGCCTCATCCTCGCTCTCGGTCAGCAGCAGCATCGCCGCCAGATCGGCAGAACCTAACCGGCCCGCCGCATTGATCCGGGGCGCCAGCCCAAAGGCGATCGCGTCGGTGTGCAGCGTCCCCTCGCCAATCCGTGCAACCTCCAGCAGCGCCCGGACACCGGGACGGGGACTCTCGCGCAGCATCGCCAGGCCTCGGGTTACAAAAAGACGATTCTCACCGGTCAGCGCAACAACATCCGCCACCGTCCCAATCGCCAGCAGATCGGCATATTGCTCCAGCAAGCACTCTCCCCACTCCCCTTCCAGGGCGCAGAGCAGTTTAAAGGCCACCCCTACCCCACAGAGATGCTTAAACGGATAGCCGCAATCCTCCCGATGGGGATCGACGACCGCCTCGGCATGGGGCAGCACCGGTCCTGGCTGGTGGTGATCGGTCACCACCACGCGCATTCCAAGCGAATAGGCATAAGCGATCTCATCGACTGCACTCACCCCGTTATCAACGGTCAGGATCAAATCAACACCGAGCCGGTGCAGCTGGTCGATCGCCGCACAATTAAGTCCATATCCTTCCCGTTCCCGATCCGGGATATAGTAACAGCTGCGGGCTCCGACCGCATCGAAATAATCCTTGAGCATCACCGTCGCGGTCACGCCGTCGCAGTCGTAGTCCCCATAGATGCAGATCATCCCGCCCGCCTCGACCGTCTCGGAAACAGCCTGTGCGGCGCGATCGAGGTCCCGCATCGTCATCGGGTCGAAAAGCTGGCCGCCGCCCCGCAATAGCGGCCGGGCCGACTCCCCGGTGTAGCCCCGCGCAGCGAGAACCGACGCGGCAAGCGGCTCGAGTCCGAGGGAAGAGGACAACTCCCGTGCCTCCTGCTCCCGCTGGGGAAGGATCTCCCACACCTGTTTCTTCATCGCCGCTCACCTGCCTTTTTTTCACAAGAATAGAATTTATTATACCATATGAACCGCAAAACATCAATATTTCCCACCGCCGCCGGCGGGGAGAAAGCCGGGCCCCAAGCGGCAAGAGAAACGGCGCGGCACAGATTGCTCCGTACCGCGCCGCTCCGGCGCCATTGAATCATGAAAAAGGAGCCCAGCGAGCCATCAGCGCATGGGCACATCGCAAGCCATCCACCGCGGCGCTCATAATCCCGCCGGCATAACCTGCGCCCTCTCCGCAGGGGTAAAGCCCACCGATTCCCGGCGCTTCACAGCTCTCCCTGCCGCGCAGAATCCTCACCGGAGAAGAGGTCCGCGTCTCCAGCCCAGTGAGCAGCGCGCCCGGCGCATCGAAGCCCCGCAGCTTTTTCCCCAGCAGCGGCAGCGACTCGACCAAAAAATCTCCCACCTGCCGCGGCAATAACGCACGAAGATCCGCCTCCCGGACTCCCCGCGGATAGCTCGGCTCAACCGACGGGGATCCGCAGCCGGTAGAAAGCAGGGCGCCGACCGTCATCGCCGGAGCTGAGGCGCCCGCGCCTCCCGCATGGAAGGCCGCCGCCTCCAGCCGCTGCTGAAAGGA